>NZ_JBRRDY010000001.1:0-262684 GCF_056759935.1 Stenotrophomonas sp. STEN035 | reverse complement strand
GGGCGCTTTGGGGGGGCGGGTGGGCGCTCGCCGCGGGCGTGTCGGTTCGTTGCTGGTCCAACCCCTCCTCGACCCCCCCGCCCCACTACAGGAGCATGGGCTTTACTGACTCAACCCTCAGCAGCCACAAACCCGCCGGTCTGCCGTGCCCACAACCGCGCATACAGCCCACCGGCCGCAACCAGCTCGGCATGCGTGCCGGTCTCAACGATGCGGCCCTGATCCATCACCACCAACCGGTCCATACGCGCGATGGTCGACAGGCGATGGGCGATGGCGATGACGGTCTTGTCGCCCATCAGCTCATCCAGACTGTCCTGGATCGCTGCTTCCACTTCCGAATCCAACGCCGAAGTGGCCTCGTCGAGGATCAGTATCGGGGCGTCCTTCAACAATACCCGGGCGATGGCGATGCGCTGGCGCTGTCCGCCGGAAAGCTTCACCCCGCGTTCGCCAACATGCGCGTCATAGCCCTGCCGACCCTGCCCGTCCACCAGTGAATCGATGAAGCCTTCGGCGCGGGCCTTGGCCACGGCGGCGCGCAGCTGCTCCTCACTGGCATCCGGCCGGCCGTACAGCAGGTTGTCGCGGATCGAACGGTGCAGCAGCGAGGTGTCCTGGGTAACCACACCAATCTGTGCCCTCAGGCTGTCCTGGGTGACGTGGGCGATGTCCTGGCCATCAATCAGGATCTTGCCGCTCTCCAGGTCATATAGCCGCAGCAGCACATTGACCAGAGTCGACTTGCCAGCGCCCGAGGGGCCAACCAGACCGATCTTCTCACCTGGCTTCACCGCCAGGTTCAAACCAGCCATCACCCCGCCGCGCTTGCCGTAATGGAAGTGCACGTTCTGGAAATCCACCGCGCCGGCAGTGACAAGCAGCGGCTTGGCATCGGCCGCATCCTGCACGCTCAAGGGCTGGGCAATGGTTTCCATGCCATCCTGGACCGTGCCGATGTCCTCGAAGATGCCGTTGATGGTCCACATGATCCAGCCGGACATATTGTGGATGCGAATCACCAGGCCAGTGGCGAGGGTGATTGCGCCGACACTGATCAGGCTGTCCTGCCACAGCCACAGGGCCAGCCCGCAGGTGCCGACGATCAGGAAACCATTGAGGATGGCAATCACCATTTCCAGACCTGTGGTTATCCGGGTCTGCGCGCGGTGCTTCTCGGCCAGCTCCTGGATGGCCTCGGCGACGTAGCGCTGCTCATGACCGCTATGCGCGAACAACTTGAGCGTGGCGATATTGGTATAGCCATCGACGATACGGCCCATCGCCCGCGACCGTGCATCGGAGGCAATCCAGGCGCGATGCTTCATCCGCGGCACGAAGTACACACCGATGCCGACATAAGCCACCATCCAGATCGCCAGCGGCAGCATCAAGCGCCAATCCACCTGCGCGAACAGGTACAGCGCGGTGCCGGTATAGACCACGATGTACCACAGCGAATCCACCATCTGCACCGCGGACTCGCGCAGCGAGGTGCCAGTCTGCATCACCCGGTTGGCGACACTGCCGGCAAAATCATTCTGGAAGAAACTCAGGCTCTGCCGCACCACATGGTTGTGCATCAACCAACGCGAACGGTTGCTCAGCCCCGGCACAATCGACTGGTTGACCAGCAGGTTGTGCAGGGCTACCAGCAGCGGACGCGCAAGCAGAGTGATGCCAGCCATCCACAGCAGTTCGCTGGCGTGGCGCTGGAAGAAGCTGTTGCCCGAGCCATCGGCAAGCATGTCGACGATGCGGCCGAGGAAATCGAACATCGCCACTTCCACCAATGCCAGCAGCAGGCCGGCAACCAGCGTAGCCAGCAGCACCGGCCATACCGGGCGCAGGTAATGCAGGTAGAAGCGCACCACGCCGCGCGGCGGCGTACGGGTGTCGACCGGTGGGAAAACGGGAATCAGGGATTCGAACCAGCGCAGCATCGCCACGGCCTGTAAAACCAGAACAGGCCGCGATTGTCCCATCGCGGCCTGTGTTGTGTCTGTCTAGGCGATGTGGATCTGTCTGGTTGTGGGAGCGGCGTCAGCCCCGAGCCTGCCATACCTCCCCCAACCCTGATCAACTGCAAACTGATGATCTATCTGCTTCGCGGCTGACGCCGCTCCCACAAAACCCGTCAATCCGCCTTTGGCTTCAGCAGAAGATCCTGGAAGTCGAAGCTGAAATCGGTCAGCGAGGACACCGCCTGCATCCGCACCTCACGCACCTTGCCATCCGGGTCCAGGCTGAAGTTGACGAAAGCATCGGCGTTGAGCGAGCGGTTGTCCCAGCGCACGATGAAGGTGTCGTGCTGCCAATGCTCCATCGTGCCGACCAGATCGGCCGTCGCACCGAAACGCAGACGCAGCTTGCAACCCTGCCGCTCGACGAACACATCTCCGTACCAAGCGTCGCGATAAGTCCCCGCATAGCCGGACAGCGGCAGTGAGGGCTTGCTCTTGGCATCGCGTGCCGCCACATGCTTGTCCCAGCCCTCGTCAGCATTGCCCTGCGCCTTGGCCACGCCAGCGGCGTAAGCGGCAACCCAGTCATTGCCCTGCCCGCCGAGCATGGCATCAAGCACGCTCATGGTGATCGCATTGAAGGCCGCACCGGACTCCTGGTTGGTCAGCACCACCACACCCAGGTTCTGCTCCGGCACCAGGGTCAAACGCGACACCTGGCCCGGCCAGCCGCCGGTATGCCAGACCAGCTTCTGCCCGCGGTAGTCACTCAGGCTCCAGCCCTCGCCATAACCGGCGAAGTTCGGCCGGGCCGGTGCCAGCTCGGGCACAGAAGGCTTGGGCACTACCTGCGGGATCTGCATCTGCCACATCTGCTGCTGGGTCTTTTCGGTGAACAGCGGCGTGCCATCGGCGAGCTTGCCTTCGGCCAGCTGCACGTTCATCCACTTGGCCAGGTCATGCACGCTGGAATAGATGCCGCCGGCACCGGCGTTGTTGGACCAGGTCAGCGGCGGCACCGGCCGCAGGTCCTTGAAATCGAACTTGGCGTGGCCCACGGCGGCCTTGTCACCCGGCTGCAGATGATCGGCGTTGTAGCGGGTCTCGCTCATGCCAACCTTGTTGAAGATGCGCTGCTGCAGGAAGTCGGCGAATGACTGCCCGGACACCTTTTCGATCACCTGCTGGGCGACCGCATAAAGGATGTTGTCGTAGGCATAACGGTCACGGAAGCCGTTCTTCAACGGCACCTGCGCCAGTCGCGCGACTACCTCCGCATTGCTGTAGCGGGTGGTCGGCCAGAACAGCAGGTCGCCCGCGCCCAGGCTCAGCCCGCTGCGGTGCGAAAGCAGGTCGCGGATGCGCATTTCGCCGGTGACATAGGGATCGGACATGCGGAACGATGGCAGGTGATCGACCACGCGATCGTCCATTTTCAGCTTGCCCTCTTCGGCCAGCAGATTCAGCGAGGTTGCAGTGAACGCCTTGGTATTGGAAGCGATGGCGAACAAGGTATCGGCCTGCACCGGCTCGGGCTTGCCCAGTTCACGCAGGCCCCAGCCGCGTTCCAGGATCACCTTGCCGTCCTTGACCACGGCCACGGCCACGCCCGGCACATCGAACTGCTGGCGCACGCGCTCGACCGTGGCGTCCAACTGCTGCAGTTCCGTCGGCACTGCCTCCTGTGCGGAGGCCATCGGTGCCGCCACGCCCATCGCGAGCATCAGCCCGCCGCCCAACCAACTATTCAAAGTGCGCTCCTGTGTGGATCGATGCCAGCTCAACGCCGGCCTTCTCGCGATGGTAACGCGAGCGCGCCCACCCTCGCCTTTCCGCAACTGCCAGAACGCGACCATGGACCTCGCCGCCCGCACCACCGCCACCATCATCCCCTGCCTGCGTTACCGCGACGCGCCGGCCGCCATAGAGTGGCTGTGCACGGCCTTCGGTTTCCAGCGCCATGCGGTGTACCAGGACGGCGCGGTGGTTCACCACGCACAATTGGTGTTCGGCAATGGCATGGTCATGCTCGGCTCGGTGCAGCCCAGCGAATGGGGCAGCAACATGATCCAGCCCGACGAAATCGGCGGCATGGAGACGCAGAGTGCCTGCGTGATCGTCAGCGATGCCGACGCCCATTACGCGCAGGCCAAGGCCGCCGGCGCGGAGATCGTGATCGACATCGCCGACCAGGACTACGGCGGCCGCGGCTATGCCTGCCGCGATCCGGAGGGACACCTGTGGTGGTTCGGCAGTTACGACCCGTGGGCACCCAGCATGTAGTGCCGAGCCATGCTCGGCAGACGCATTCCACGTAGCGTCTGAGATTGCAGGTAAGGCCCCTGCCGAGCATGGCTCGGCACTACCTTGGGCGGTTACATTGTCGGCTTCGCGGCTTGCGCCGCTCCCACAAAACACCGGGGCATTGTCTTGAACGATCTGTTTGCCAGCACAGCGCATGCCCCCGGTGTGCATATCGGTATCGGCGGCTGGACCTATGTGCCATGGCGCGGAGGTACGTTCTATCCGGTCGGGCTGGTGCAGCGCCGTGAGCTGGAATTCGCCAGCCAGCAGCTGACCAGCATCGAGATCAACGGCACCTATTACGGCGCACAGAAGCCGCATATCTATGCCGCTTGGCGCGATGCCACGCCGGAGGGCTTCGTGTTTTCGGCCAAGGCGCCGAAACGCATTGTTACTGCACGCAAACTTGCCGCTACCGGTGGTCAGATCGAGGACTTCATCGACGGCATCAGCCATCTCAGCGATCGCCTCGGGCCGCTGCTATGGCAGTTCGAAGCTGGCCGCACGCTGGACCGCGAGGATCTCGCGGCATTCCTGCAATTACTGCCACAGCAGATCAACGGCCGCCGCCAGCGCCATGCCCTGGAAGTTCGCGATCCGGGCTGCTTCGATGCCGAGCTGGTGGCGCTGATCCGCCAGCACGGCATCGCACTGGTCCATACCGACTCGGCCGCCTATCCCAACGCTGCCGATCTGTCCGCCGACTTCATCTATGCGCGCTTGATGGGCAGCCGCGACGAACACGCTACCGGCTACCCGGCCAGTGAACTCGAACAATGGGCTGGCCGCATCCGCCGCTGGCGCAAGGGCGAGGACGTGTCCGAGCTGCCGCATCTGGCCGCGCCGGTTGCGGCCGGCGCACCGCGCGAGGTCTTCCTGTACTTCATCAGTGCCGCCAAGCACCGCAACCCGTCAGCAGCCCGCGAACTGCAGCGCTTGGTCGATACAAACTGAAGCCGGCAGCACGGCGCTGCCGATCCGCATCGGCGACAATATACCGATGCCTACCGACGACACCCGCAAAGCCCTGTTGCAGATCCATTTCTGCGTTCTGCTATGGGGCATCACCGCCATTCTTGGCAAATTGATCACCCTGCCCGCGTTGCCACTGGTGTGGTGGCGGATGTTGCTGGTGGTGGCGATGCTGGCGCTGCTGCCGCGCGTGTGGCGCGGCCTGTCGGGCTTGAACCTGCGGCTGGTGCTGGGCTACGCCGGTATCGGCGCGCTGGTGGCGCTGCACTGGCTCACCTTCTATGGCGCGGTGAAGCTGGCCAATGCCTCGGTTACCGCGACCTGCATCGCGCTGGCGCCGGTGTTCACCGCCATCATTGAACCGTGGATTGCGCGCCGTCCGTTCCAGATGCGCGAGTTGGCGCTGGGCGTGGTGGTGCTGCCAGGTGTCGCACTGGTGGTCGGCGGCGTGCCTGACGGCATGCGCCTGGGCGTGGCGGTAGGGGCTGCTTCCGCATTGTTGGTGGCACTGTTTGGCTCACTCAACAAGCGCATGGTCGGCCACGCCGATCCGCTGACCGTCACTGCAGTGGAGTTGGGCGCAGGCACCTTGACCCTGACCCTGTTGGCTCCGGCACTGCCGTTCCTGCTGCCCGCCTTGGCCAGCGATCTATGGGTGCTGCCCAACCTGCACGACGGCTTGTTGCTGCTCGCCCTGTCCGGCCTGTGCACGCTGCTGCCGTTTGCCTTGGCACTGGTCGCGCTAAGGCACTTGAGCGCCTACACCACGCAGTTGGTAACCAATCTGGAACCGGTCTACGCGATCGTGCTGGCGATGCTGTTCCTTGGCGAACAGCATGAGCTGACGCCGCAGTTCTATCTGGGTGTGGCGATCATTCTCGGTGGTGTGTTCCTGCACCCGCTGCTGAACCGTCTGCGGCCGGCGGCGGCAAGTGCCGGCCAGGCCTGATTGGCGACCGCTGTGTAACCCGGGTAAGCGCTGCGCACCCGGGGCTTACCCTGAAAAGGAGTCGTCAGGGGCGGAATCCTGATGGAGTTGCGGTTGCCCTCAGCGCGTCATTCCCGCGAAGGCGGGAATCGCTCCTGCTTCGGCTTCCGTTTCTGCTCTTGCCCCTGTTCTGCTTCGTCTCGTCTCGCACCGTTGTTGTAGACAGCGCCAAGACAAAGCACGAGCAAAGGCAAGTGCCAGAGCGATTCCCGCCTTCGCGGGAATGACGAGCAAGGACCAAGAGCGGAAAAGCCAAACTCCAAGCCAAAGCCAAGACCAAGATCAAAGCCAAAGCCGAAGCCAAAGCCAAGCCAAGCCAAAACAAAAACAAAAACCAACACCAACACCAACACCAACACCAACACCCCTGTGTCGGATGAAAGAAGTCCCTCCTTTGGAAGGCGACACCTGCGCTGCTCCCGGCTTCCCGGGCGCGTTGCGTTTACCCGGACTACGGAGCTGCGAGACCCTGACTCAGCTCGCCACAACCACCCGATCACGGCCCTCGGCCTTGGCCTGGTAGAGCGCGGCATCAGCACGGCGCAGGGTTTCGCCCGGGGCTTCACCGGCGCGGTGGACGGCCAGGCCGATGCTCACCGAAATCGGCAGGCCAATCGGCAGCAAGCCCACCGATTCGCGCAGGTATTCGCATTGCAGTTCGGCTTGTTGCAGCGGCGTATCCGGCATCAGGATGACGAACTCTTCACCGCCGTAGCGGGCGGCCATGCCGCGTGCGGCAAACTGCGACTTCAGCACGCTGGACAGCTCAACCAGCACCCGATCGCCTTCGGTATGGCCATGGATGTCGTTGACCATCTTGAAGTGGTCAATATCAACGATGGCCACTGCCGGCGGCACTTCACCGCCACGTCCATCGCTTCCGAAAGCGCAGCAGACAGAGCGCGGCGATTCGGCAGACCGGTCAGCGGATCGGTGCGGGTCTGCTCGGACAACTCCAGGTTTGCCTGCTCCAGCTGCTGGTAGTACTCGAGCAGATGCGCCTCGTACCAATCGTGCTCAGCCTGATAGTGATCAATCTCGATCCGCAGCAGACGCATCTCCATCATCCTGCTGACCTGCCGCGACAGCGCGCGCAACGCCTCGGCCTGCGGTGTACCGAGGGTGGCAGGCACCGAATCGAACACGCACAGCGAGCCCAGCGCATAGCCATCGCTACTGAGCAATGGCGCGCCAGCGTAGAAGCGGATATGCGGATCACCAAGCACCGATGGATTGCCGCTGAAACGCTGATCCTGGCGGGCATCGGCCACCACGGTCAGCTCCTGCGGCCTGAGGATGGTGTGGGCGCAGAAGGCCTCGTCACGCGGGGTCTGCTCACCGTCCAGGCCCTGCAGGGCCTTGAACCATTGGCGGTCGCGATCAATCAGCGTCACCGCTCCCATCGGCGTGCCGCAGATGGTGCGGGCGATGGTCACCAGATCATCGAACTCCTGTTCGCGTGCGGTATCCAGCACCCGGTAGCGCTGCAGCGCGGCAATACGTTCGGCTTCATTGGCAGGCAATGCGGGCTTGATCATGCACGGATCCAAAGCGGCAGGATGGAGGCGCAGCAGAGTCTAGCCGCTCACCGCGCAAGCCGCGGTGAGCGTGTCACATTTCACCATTGCTGCTGTTGCGGCAGCAGTCCGCGCAGTTCCTGCTCGCTCAGGTTGCGCCATTGCCCTGGCTTGAGCGCACCGATCTTGACGTTATCGATGCGCACCCGGCGCAGCTGGTTGACGCGGTAGCCGAACTCGGACGCCATCAGGCGGATCTGCCGGTTCAAGCCCTGCTCCAGAATGATACGGAAGCCGTACTTGCCGATGCGGCTGGTGCGGCAGGGCAAGGTCGTCTCGTTGCGGATGCGTACGCCGCGCGCCATGCCACGCAGGAACTCGTCGGTGACCGGCTTGTTGACCGCCACCAGATACTCCTTCTGGTGGCCGTTCTCTGCACGCAGGATCTGGTTGACGATGTCGCCGTTGCTGGTGAGCAGGATCAGCCCTTCCGAATCCTTGTCCAGGCGACCGATCGGGAAGATGCGCTGCTCGTGGCCAACGAACTCGATGATGTTGTCCTTGACCGCACTCTCGGTAGTGCAGGTGATGCCCACCGGCTTGTTCAGCACGATATAGACATGGCGGCGGCCAGTACTCTTCTGCACCGCGCGCGCGCGCAGCGGCTGGCCGTCGACCTTTACCTCGTCGCCCTCGCCCACCACCGCACCGGTACCGGCAACGATGCCGTTGACGGTGACACGACGGGAGGCGAGCAGGCGGTCGGCCTCGCGGCGCGAACAGAAGCCGGTTTCGGCAATGTGCTTGTTGATTCGAATTGTCATGCGCCAATTATCCGCCATCGCCCGCGGCCGGAACAGCGCGGCCGGATTCCGTTGTTCAGGGCACTTCCTGAATATCGCGCGCGTCCACCACCTGGTCACGGCCACTTCGTTTGGCCTGGTACATGGCGTTGTCGGCCCGCCGCAGCAACCCGGCCACGTCATTGTCGCGGTACTGCAGCTCGGCCAGACCAATGCTGGCGGTGACCACCAGGCCATCGTGCTTGAGCCCCCGCGCCTGTACGGTGACCTTCTCACGCAGCTGCTCAAGCCGCGGCCGCGCCGCATCAGCGCGGATCCCGGGTAGCAGGATCAGGAACTCTTCACCACCCATCCGGATCACGTCACTGCGGCTGCGTACGCCGGTCAACAGTGTTCCGGCCACCGATACCAGCACCTCATCGCCCCCATCGTGGCCATAACGGTCATTGATCTGTTTGAACAGGTCGATATCCAGAAAACCAATCGACAGCGGCTGCCCGGCCGCCTTGGCCTCGCGCAGGTAGTGCTCCAGCTGGCGCAGGCCGGCGCGTCGATTGGGCAGGCCGGTCAAAGTGTCGGTGTCAGCCAGCTCACGCATCTCGTCGCGCTGCTGACGCAATTGGCTGAGACTGCGGTTGAGCGAATACGCAGCCATCATCAGGAACCAGGTTACCGATACCTGGATCGCCTCAACCCGGAATTCCACCAGCAGGCGGTTGTCCATCAGGTCCGCCAGCGCCATCACCAGCAATGGAATCACCGCCACCAAGCCATCCAACGCTTGGAAATAGCCGCGCCGCAAAGCGACGATGGCAATGCCTACCGAGGCCAGGCAGATCAGCGTGAACAGATCATCCAACGTGCCTCCCATCCACGCCAGCAGCGGCCAGGGCATCAACGGCGCGGCCAACGCGACCAGTGCCAACACGATCATCAGCACCTGCATCCAGCGCCGCGAGCCACGCATCACCCAGCGGCCACCGCACATGCGCCAAAGCACCCAGCCCATCACTGCATAGCTGAGTGCGGATACCGACACCATCCACACCGGCGCGTGCCCGCCCACCGGCAGCCACGGCTCGGGATAACCGCTGAGTCCGCTCAACACTGCCTGCCACACCACCAACAGCGCGCAAACCAAGGTATAGATCAGGAAATCACGCCCTCGGGTGGTGGCAAAACCCATCAATGCAGACAACGCCAAGGCCAGCGCAATCGCCACACACGCGGTACGTACCACCAGCCGCAGGGTGTCCTGCTGTTGCAACGGGCTGGGCGCGCCGACGTGCACGGTGGGAATCCAGCGTGGCTTCAGTGGCGACTCCCAGGCCACCCGGATTGGCTCGACCGTGCCCTGTTTGGGCACGACTACCAGACCTACGCCCGCGCGGAAACGCGAGTCGCGAGTGCGGGCGTCCTGCATGTCACCGCAGACCTGTCGCTCACCGTGCACAATCATCACTTCACCGGCAAAGACGTTGAACACGCCCACGCCCTGCGGCGCCCCTGACCAACCGCCTTCGGGAGCGGGAATTTCAATCGCCGGACGCATCCGCGCCAAGGCTTCAACGCTGCAGGCACGCAAGGGCGCCTGCTCCGCGGTTGCGGCGCCGGTTATCAAAAAATCACGGTCAACCTGCAGCGGCTGAGCAGCGCCCAGCACCGGCCACAATGTGAAGAACATCGATAGCAACAGGAGCACGGCCCAGTCACGCCTTACCCTGCCAGCACCTGCCCCTCCCCCTTCTGCCATGAGCTTCCCTCTCGCGTTCCCCGACGCGGATGGGCGGCATTATCGCAATAACCCGACGCCAGCAGTACGTGAAGGCGATCGCGGCTTGCACTTGTCGCCCCGCTCTGTCCTGGCAGGCCGACAAACGGTCAAAACAGACAACCCCGGCAATGCCGGGGTTGTCTGGTCACACATTGGACTGGTTGGATCAGTAGTTGCGCGGGCCGCGCGGCTTGAAGCCACCCGGACGCGAACCACCAGGACCACCCGGGCCGCCCGGACGCGGGCCGCGCGGGCCACCCGGACGTGGACCACCCGGCTTGCCGTCACCCTTGTCGAAGCGCGGCTTGAACGACGGCGCAGGAGTGCCGTGGTCCTCCCCCGCCTCTACCTTGCGCATCTGCAACTGCTGGCCCGACACCCACACCTTCTTCAGGTGCTGCAGCACGTCGGTCGGCATATCGGCCGGCAGATCCAGCACCGAGTGACCGTCATGGATGTCGATGCGGCCGATGAAGCGGCTTTCCAGACCGGCTTCGTTGGCAATCGCGCCGACGATATTGGCCGGCTTCACACCATGGGTGTGGCCGACTTCAATGCGGTAGGTCTCCATGCCGAATTCCGGCGCGCTGCGCGGCGGCATCTCGCGACGCGGACGCGACTCGAAATCACCCTCGCCACGCGGCGGACGCGGTGCGCGCTCGCCGTCGTCATGGCGCGGTGCACGCTCGAAACGCGGCTCGAAACGGGCCGGGCGATCACCACGGTCGGCACGCTCATCACGGCGATGGAAACCGCCGTCACGCGCAGGACGCTCGCTACGCTCGAACGACTGCTCGCGGCGCTCACGCACCGGCGGGGTCAGCAGGAACGGCGAATCACCCTGCAGCAGCTTGGCCAGCGCTGCAGCGATATCAATAGCCGGCACGTTGTGCTCGCCTTCGTAGCGCTGCAGCAGGTCACGGTAGAAATCCATGTCGCCGGCAGCCAGGGTCTGGCTGATGCGCTCCATGAACTTGGTCACGCGGTGGTCGTTGACCGCATCTACCGTTGGCAGCTGCATTTCTTCGATCGGCTGGCGGGTAGCGCGCTCGATCTGGCGCAGCATGCCCTTCTCGCGCGGGGTGACGAACAGGATCGCCTCACCGCTGCGGCCGGCACGGCCGGTACGGCCAATACGGTGCACATAGCTTTCGGTGTCGTACGGGATGTCGTAGTTCAGCACGTGGCTGATGCGCTCCACGTCCAGACCACGGGCGGCCACGTCGGTGGCAACCAGGATGTCGAGCTTGCCTTCCTTCAGCATGGCGATGGTGCGCTCACGCTGGGCCTGCTGCATGTCGCCATTGATGGCGGCAGCGGCCAGACCACGCGCCTGCAACTTGCTGGCAAGCTCCTCGGTGCCGGCCTTGGTGCGCGCGAAGATGATCATCGCGTCGAAGGGCTCCACTTCCAGGATGCGGGTCAGCGCATCCAGCTTGTGCATGCCAGCCACCCACCAGTAACGCTGGCGGATATTGGCCGAGGTGGTGGTCTTGGACTGGATGGTCACTTCCACCGGCTCACGCAGGTAGGTCTGCGCGATGCGGCGGATCTGCTGCGGCATGGTGGCCGAGAACAGCGCGACCTGACGGGTTTCCGGCAGCTTCTTGAGCACGGCTTCGACGTCGTCGATGAAGCCCATGCGCAGCATTTCATCGGCTTCGTCGAGCACCAGCGTCTTCAGCTCGGACAGATCCAGGGTGCCGCGATCAAGGTGATCGATCACGCGGCCCGGGGTGCCAACCACGACGTGCACGCCGCGGCGCAGGGCCTGCAGCTGCTGTGCATACGGCTGGCCGCCGTACACCGGCAACACGCGGAAGCCCGGCATCGACGCCGAATAGGTCTGGAACGCCTCGGCGACCTGGATGGCCAGCTCGCGGGTCGGGGCCAGCACCAGCACCTGCGGCTTGGTGGCGGAAAGATTGATGTTGGACAGCACCGGCAGCGCGAAGGCGCCGGTCTTGCCGGTGCCGGTCTGCGCCTGGCCGAGCACGTCGCGGCCTTCCAGCATTGCCGGAATGGTGGCAGCCTGGATCGGCGACGGGGTCTCGTAACCGACTTCGGCCACTGCCTTCATCACAGGCTCGGATAGGCCGAGATCTGCAAACAGCAGCGGCGCGGGGGTATCTTGGGACATGGTAACTCCGGGGGCACCGCCGCGAACGGGCGGGCGAAAAGACGCATATTGTGCGCTCTAAACAGCTCTGCTGTCGCGCATGGCTTGATTTGCGTTCAGCTTACGAACACAACCGGCCGCCGCTTGGCCCCTGTTGGAGCACCCGCACGGGTCGCCGATGACGCACAATAGCACTCGTTTTTATCCGTGAACACCATGCAGACCATCGAATTTGAACTTGACCGCGATTACGTGGAACTGAAGCAGCTGCTGAAACTGGCCGATCTGGTCACCAGCGGCGGCGAGGCAAAAATGATCATTGCCGACGGCCAGGTCACCGTGGATGGCGTGGTGGAGCTGCGCAAAGCCTGCAAAATCCGCGGCGGCCAGCAGGTGGTACTGGGCGATGTCTGCATCAACGTGCTCGCCGATCCGGATCCGAATCGCGCCGACGAAGACGACGAAGACGAAGACGAGTGATGTAGTGCCGAGCCATGCTCGGCAGGGGGTTTGCTCCCAGACCATCAGCATTTCGGGAGTTGTAGGAGCGGCGTAAGCCGCGAAGCTCACACCCGATCCGGCATCGCCCCCTCGCCTGCCACATGCACCGGCTTCGCGGCTTACGCCGCTCCTACAAACCCGCGAGCCCTTGCTACGCGCGCGCCTGGGTCAGATGCCCGGCGATCAACTTCCTGAACGGAACCACGCCCTGGGCGGCCCGCAAGGCCGCGCCGCGCAGCAAGCGCGCCGGCAACCGGCTGTCGTTATAGAGCCCGGCAATGGCGTTCGTGGCCTCGTACAGCGGCCGCGTCGCCAGTCGATGGCCGCGCTGGTAACTGGCCAGCAGCCCGTCCGCACCGATATCGCCGCCGCCGCGAACCGCATCCAGCAGCAACCGCGCCAGTCGCTGCTGGCTGTGCAGGCCAAAATTGAAGCCGTGCGCAGTGACCGGATGCATGCCGACCGCCGCATCGCCGATCAAGGCATAGCGCTTGCCGACGAAGCGGTGCGCATACACCCCTACCAGCGGATAGGCATGGCGCGTCCCCACCGGGATCATGGCGCCCAGGCGATGCTCAAAGAAGCCGCTGACGGTGCGGCCAAAGTCAGCCTCATCCAGTGCCAGCAACTGCTGCAGCTGCTGCGGCGGCATGGTGATCACCGCCGAGGCCTGGTTGCCCGACAAGGGCAGCATGGCCAAGGTCCGCTCGTAGCCGAACCACTCCCAGGCCGCGTGCTCATGCGACCGCTCGCACTGCATACGGCAGACCAGCATGGATTTGCCGAAGTCACGCATCTGCGCACCGATGCCCATCATCCGCCGCGTCGCCGAGAAGCGGCTGTCGGCAGCGACCACCAGCCGCGCGCCGAGCTGACTACCGTCACTCAAGCTCACCGTGCTGTACGCCTCACAGGCATCGATTGCAGTGACCGAGCGCCCATCCAACAACTCAAGCCCAGCCTGGCCCTGCACCGCTTCCCAGGCCGCACGCCGGATCAGGTGATTGGGAATCAGCCAGCCCAGCTCATCGACGCCCTCACCCTGCGCGGCAAAGCCCAAGGCAAACGGCGAGCTGCCATTCATTACCTTGGCGCTGCGCAACGGCGAGATCTCGCCCGGATCGATGCGCTGCCACAGGCCCATGTTGCGCATGATCTGCCGCGAAGCATGGGTCAGCGCGATTTCGCGGCCGTCGAAGGCCGGCTCGGCAAGCGCCGCCAGCGACTGTTGCTCGACCAGCGCCAGCGACAGACCACTGCCAGCCAAGCTACGGGCCAGACTCAAGCCGGCCGGGCCGGCGCCCACCACCACCACATCCACCTTGCGCATGTGCCGCTCCGTTATGCCTACCGCAGGCAGCCTAAGCAGGCTGCCGTAAGGATTCATTGATCCAGATCAGCTACCCGGCAATCAGCGCGCAAACACGACGGGCGCCCTGCGGCGCCCGTGTGCGATGCCAGCGATGTGATGACGCTTAGTTGGCCGAGGCCGCGCGCACGCTATAGCCGGAGGCGCGCCACACCTTGTCCTCGTCCAGACGGAACGAGACCAGTTCACGTACCGGCTGCGCATTATTGGCAAAGCGCGTAGGGAAACTGACGTTCAAATAGATGCCTTCCGGCACCGAGGCACCCGCCGGGTACTGCACGCGGGTGATCGATGGCTTGCCACGCGACACCAAGGCACCGAGCTTGGTGCGATCAGCGTTGACGTTGTTGGCGAATACCTCTCGGGTCACCGCTTTGCGCGCCACCGCCGAGGCACCGTCCCAGACCGAGCCGGCCTGCTGGCTGTCCACCAACTGCGCCACACGCTGGGCGGCAGCGGTCATCTCCGCGTCCTGCTTGGCCACCTGCGCCTGCTGCGCCGCATTGAGCGCGGGCGCCGGCCGTGCAGTGGCAGTGGCCGCTGCGGGTGCCGCCGGCGTCGCAGCCCGCGCCGGAGCCGGAGTTCGACTCACCGCGGGAGCGGGAGCGGCGGCGGGCGCCTGCGCAAACGCGCCGGCAGCCGGCAGGGCCAAGGACAACACCATCAACAAACAACTGGATCGCATAGCTCTCTCCACGACGCTTTCAGTTGAACGGAACGCTAATCCAACCACGGTTTGTGGCGTTCCGCACCCTCCACCTGTTCATTTCCGTGTGCCGGGTGCCCCCACCTGCGCGCCGACGGCTGGCGCAGTAGCTACAGCCGGCGCGGTCACCGTTGCCGCAGCGCCGGTCGGGATGGAGGTCGGCATCGGCTCCAGCATGGCGGTGTCGATCTCCGACAGCGGACTTTCCTCGGGGCAGACCTCATCCGGAAAACCAAACTGCTCCTTCAACGCCTGACCACAGCTGTTCACCGCTTCCAGTCCTGCGCCCACCGTCTTGCAGTCGCGGTCGAAGGCGATCAGGAACGCATCCTTGCGACGCACGAAATCATCGCCGCATTTGCGCATCTGCTTGATGCGCTCCAGATCGTCCTGCACTGCGTTGGTACCGTCCAGCCCGTACTGCTTGAGCTCCTCACTGGTCAGCACCCGCAGGCTGCGGTTGGGCACGGTCATCATCAGGTCGGCCACGCCCACCGCCACGCCGTTGCGCTGCAGGTAGTCCTTCACGTTGTCGTAGACCTCGTGCAGCTCCTTGTTCAACTCCGCGCGCGAACTGGCGCTGGAGCTGATCCGCATCATCCGGTGGATGCCAACCTTGCCCGAGATCAAGCGGTTGTCGCCCGCCGCCAGCACGAACACGCAGGCACTGTGGCAGACCGAACCTTCGCGCACCCAGATGGTCCAGCCAGACTCGCCGATGCTGTCACCGGCAACGATGGCTGCTTCGACCTGACCGCCACTGGAATCCAGATCGAGGATACGCCGGCTGATCTTCATCGCGTCGGCCACTACCGCCAGCCGCGTCACCATCGCTGCGAACGAGGGATTGATCTTGCCGGCATAGCGCACCCGCAGCAGGCCACGCTCTTTGCAGGGCTCCAAGGCTGCATCCATGCTGGCGCGGTCAAACGCGATCAGCTCGGTGCCATCGCCATTTTCGCCGGCATAGTCGGTGCCACAACTGACCCAGGCCTTGCCGTTTTCCAGCACCAGCTCGGGCCAGGGCTTGTCTTTGGCCGGCAATACCGGTGCAGGCGGGATTGGCGCATCAGCAGCATTGATCGACACCATGTGGTCGCCATCGGCGGCCAGTGCCGTAGCTGGGTCGGCCACCGGCTTTTTTTCGCCGGTCTGCGGATTGCAGGCCAACAGCCCGATGCACAACAACGGCGACCACCAGAACTTGGGCAACATGGAGAGCAATCAGGTCCGTACTACGGCGCAACCGCGCCAGGAAGGTGGACAGTCTAGTGCGCAACACCCTCCCTGCTGCAACGCCCGGTGAATCAACACAGCGTCGCGCGCATTGATGTCCGAAAATGGCCAGTACCGGCCGCCGGCTGCGCCTAGACTGGGCCCATGCAAAACCTCCTGATGCCCGCCCACGTGCAATGCGAACAAGCCCGCCTGGCGCGTGATGCGCGCTTTGACGGCCTGTTCTTCACCGCCGTGCGCAGCACCGGCATCTATTGCCGGCCGGTGTGCCCGGCACCGCCTCCCAAGCCCGAGAACGTCAGCTATTACCCCAGCGCCGCTGCGGCCAGCGCCGCCGGTTACCGGCCCTGCCTGCGTTGCCGCCCCGAGCTGTCGCCGGATGACGCCAATCTGCTGCAGGACCAGACCCTGCATCAGGCATTGGCCTTACTCAACGAAGGCATCCTTCAGGAGCAGCCGGCCAGCACCCTGGCCGAAGCGATGGGGGTCAGCGCGCGTCAGCTGCAGCGTCTGTTCGTGGCCAAACTTGGCGCCACGCCGGCACAGCTGCACACCACCCGCCGCCTGTTGCTGGCCAAGCAGCTGCTGACCGAAACCGCGCTGCCGGTAACCCAGGTCGCACTGGCCGCCGGCTTCAACAGCCTGCGCCGCTTCAACAGCGCCTTCCTCGAAGGCTGCGGGATGCCGCCTAGCGCGCTGCGCAAGCAGCATGGCGCGGTGCCAGGCGGCGAGCCTGTATTGCGCCTGGCCTACCGGCCGCCGTTGAACTTCCCGTTGATGCTGGCCTTCCTGCGCCGCCGCTCGCTGCCGGGCATCGAGTGCATCGACGAGAGCAGCTACCAGCGCGTGGTCCTCGCCAATGGCGTTGCCAGCCTGATCCGGGTCACTGCCGATCCCAAGCGGCCAGAACTGCGCCTGCAACTGGGCACCACCGATCCACGCGCCATTCCTGCCATCGTCGCCAAGGTGCGCAGGGTATTCGACCTGGATGCCGACCTGCGTACCGTCCATGCCACCTTGGGCCAGGAACCCCTGCTCGCGCGCGGCATCGCCGAGCGGCCGGGCCTGCGCATTCCCGGCGGCTGGGACGGCTTTGAAGTCGCGGCACGCGCCGTGCTCGGCCAGCAGGTCAGCGTTGCCGCTGCCACCACGCTGGCGCGGCGCCTGGTCGATCGCTTCGGCGAGCACCTGCCCGGCATGCCCGAAGGCCTGGACCGACAGTTCCCGGCACCGGCAATCCTGGTCGAGGCACCGCTGGAGAGCATCGGCTTGCCGCGCACCCGTGCCGCCACCCTGCGCGCAATCGCCCGCGCCTGCGCCGAAGGCAGACTGGATTTCAGCCGCGCACAAACGCTGGAGAACTTCGTGCAGAAGGCCACCGCCCTGCCCGGTATCGGCCCATGGACCGCGCATTACATGGCACTGCGGGCGATGGGGCTTCCCGATGCCTTCCCTGCCGGCGACCTGGTGCTGCAGCAGGTACTGGGCGAAGGCCAACGCCTGAGCGAGCGCGAAACCGAACGTCGCTCCCAGCTGTGGCGGCCATGGCGCGCCTATGCGGTGCTGCATCTGTGGCACCTGGCAGTGCCAACCGAACGAAAGAATTCCAAGGCTGCTACGGAGGCCAGCGCATGAACACCCTCTATTACGACCGTTTCGACAGCCCCATCGGTGCACTGACCGTCGCCGTCGACCAAGTCGGCGTACGCCACATCCTGTTCGCCGAGAACCGCCACGACGCCAAGGGCCGCGAGCAGTGGCGGCGTGATCCTGATGCGGTCGCCGAGCCACGCCGACAGTTACTGGAATATCTGCGCGGTGAGCGCCACGAGTTCCAGCTGGAGCTTGCGCCGGTCGGCACCGAGTTCCAGTTGCAGGTCTGGCACACGCTGGCACAGATTCCATTCGGCGCAACCTGGAGCTACCGGCAACTGGCCGAACGCATCGGCCGGCCCACCGCGACGCGCGCAGTCGGTGCTGCCAATGGCCGCAATCCATTGCCGATCGTGCTGCCCTGCCACCGGGTGATCGGCAACAACGGCGCGCTGACCGGCTTCGGTGGCGGACTACCGACCAAGGCGGCGCTGCTGAAGCTGGAGGGCGTTGCCAGCGAAGGCGAGCGTGTGGCGGATCTGTTTGCCTGAGTCGTCCGATTGCCCGGGAGCAGCTTGCCTCCCGGGGCTACAGGGTCGATCAGCCCCAAGCAACATGCCGAAGGTTGTATTTGTACGGTCACCGGCCCGGCCTATCATTGCAGCATGACTTTTCTACGCATTTCGGCCACTGCACTGGCCTGCGCGCTGCTCGCTGCTTGCGCCAGCACATCCTCGCCCACCACCGCTCCGGAAGTACCGCCGACCGTATTGATGATTTCCATCGACGGCCTGCGCGCGGACAAGCTCAGCGAAGCAGACAGTCCCAACCTGATGCGTCTGGCCCGTGAAGGCGTACGCAGCGTCGGCATGCGCCCGTCCTACCCAGCCCTCACCTTCCCCAACCACTACACCCTGGTCACCGGCCTGCGCCCAGACCATCACGGTCTGGTGCACAACGCGATGAGCGCCGATGCGCTTGGCGAGTTCAAGGTCAGCGATCGCTCCGCCGTGCAGAACGCGGCCTGGTGGGACGGCGGCGAGCCGATCTGGGTCAGCGTACGCAAGGCTGGATTCAAGAGTGCCACCTGGTCCTGGCCCGGCAGCGAGGCGCCGGTGCGCGGACTGCATGCCAATCAATGGCACATGTACGACGAGAGCGTGCCGCTGTCCGAGCGCATGCACCAGGTCCTGGCATGGCTGCACGGCGCGCCGGACGCGATCAAGCCGCGCTTTGTTGCCGCTTACATGGAGCACGTGGACAAGGCCGGGCATGAGCACGGCCCGGATTCGCCTGAGTACAAAGCCGCATTGCAGCAGGTTGATGCTGCCGTCGGCCAGCTGGTCGACGGCATGCGCCGCGACGGTCTGCTCGACGACACCAACGTGATCGTCGTTTCCGATCACGGCATGGCAACGGTCAAGTTCGGCAACGCGGTTGCCATCGAAGACATGGTGCCTGCGGATATCGCCAAGGTGGTGTCGGTCGGCCAGTCGGTGGGTTTCGCGCCATTGCCGGGTAAACAGGCCGAGGCGGAGAAGGCATTGCTCGGTGAGCATGCGCACTACCAGTGCTGGAACAAGGCGCAGTTGCCCACTCGCTGGCACTACGGTAGCAACCCGCGCATACCGGCCATCGTCTGCCAGATGCAGGAGGGCTGGGATGCAATAACCCGGGACAGCATCGCCAAACGCCCGCCTGGTGATCGTGGTTCGCATGGCTACGACCCTGCACTGCCGTCGATGCAGGCGGTGTTCGTCGCACGTGGCCCTGCCTTCGCGCAGGGCAAGCAACTCACCGCCTTCGACAACGTCGACGTCTATCCACTACTTACCCGCCTGATCGGCATCCCGGCACAGCCCAACGATGGTGACCCGCATGCGCTAGACCAAGCGCTACGCCAATCGAAGTGAGGCAGCCCGGGTATAGTGCAGCGCCCCCGGGGACAAGGCCCACCAAAACAACAGGCACAAAAAAAGCGGCGCAATGCGCCGCTTTTCTGTAACCACTGCCTGGCTGGATCAGCCGGCCTTGGCGACGGTCTTCTTGGCAACAGCCTTCTTGGCGGCAGCCTTGGCGACGGTCTTCTTGGCGACCGGCGCAGCAGCGCCCACGGCCACCTTGCTCACGTGCGAGCGCGAATTGCCATAGCTGGCGTTGTAGCGCTTGCCCTTGGCGGTCTTACGGTCACCCTTACCCATGTCGTCAACTCCTTGGTTTGTAATCAGTTACCCCGTGCAAGCACGGGTTTGGCGAGGCCACAACAAGCGCCCTCGCGCATGGACAGGAAGCCTACCATGCGCCCCTCAATGTGCGCAGCTGGCGTCGTGCACATGCACATGGTTCAAGCGCAGGTTGACCACATGTGCCAAGCCCACCAGCACACCGCCCAAGGTCATCACCACGGCGTGCGGAACCTGCGAATGATGCAGTTCCGTGTGCAGCAGACCGGCCCACAACAGCAATAGACCTGGCACCAGCAGCAACAAAGCCATCAGCGCGCGATGCCGCAGATAGCCCCAGATCAGACTGAACAGACCCAGCACGGTTACGAAGATCACGATGCTGGCTTCCACCCCATCACTGAGCCAGAACGACAGCCCCAGCGCCGGTGCCACCGCCAGCAAGGCCGGCAGCAGCGCGCAATGCACCGCACAGATCAGGGAACCGGTCGCGCCAAAGCGATCGAGGAACTTGCGTAGTCCAGTAGGTGGGGTGGGCATGACTTCCAGCAGGGGCGACGGAACGTTATGGAATAATATAACATTATTGTCCTCCCCGCCCTAACCGCCTGCGCCAGCCTACTGCCGCCTTCGGTTCAGACTGCTTCCCAAGTGATACACAGTAACAAAGGAATCCTCATGCCCTTCCCCCGTCGCACCCAGCATCACCTGCTGTTCCTCGCCCTTGCCGCCGCCCTGCCTGCCGTCGCCAGTGCCGCCGATGACGACGCCGGGCAGAGCCATCATCTGACCGAACTGACCGCGGTAAAGGTCACTGCCTCGCCGTTGCAGGGCTCGGCCGAGTCACTGGCCCGTCCGGTCGAGGTACTGGCCGGCACCGATCTGGACGAACACAAGGCCGGCACCCTCGGCGACACCGTCGCCAAGCTGCCCGGCGTGCAAAGCACGTTCTTTGGACCCGGCGTGGGCCGCCCGATCATCCGTGGCCAGGAGGGCCCACGCGTAGCCGTGGTCGCCAATGGCATCGGCAACATGGATGCTTCCACGGTAAGTGCCGATCACGCATCGAGCATCGAGCCGTTCCTGGCCGACCAGATCGAAGTATTGAAAGGCCCGGCCACCCTGCTGTTCGGCAGCGGCGCGATTGGCGGTGCGGTGAACGTGGTCGACGGCCGCATCGCCAGCGACGTACCGGACCGCCCACTGAGCGGCCGCGCCGAGCTGCGTGGCAACTCGGTCAACCAGGAGCGCAGCGGCATGTTCCGCCTGGACGGCGTGAGCGGCGGTAATGTTGTGTTGCATGTCGATGGTCTGGTACGCAACGGCGATGACTATCGCATTCCCGGCTATGCAATCGACCCACACGCACTGGATGCCGATGGCCACGACGACCATGCTGACCTGGAAGGCGAACTCGGCCCGCGCGGTCGCCTTGAGAACAGCTCCACCCGCACCCGCGCCGGTGGCGTAGGTGCCACCTGGCTGGGCGACAAGGCCTTCCTCGGCGCTTCGCTGAGCACCTACCGCAGCAACTACGGCATTCCCAATGGCGCCCATGTACATGCTGACGATGATCACGGTCACGACCATGACGACCATGACCACGCAGAAGAGGAAGGCGGCGAGCACGACGTGCGCATCGACATGGTGCAGAACCGGTTTGAACTGAAGGGAGGCCTGTACAACCCGACCTCGTTCCTGAAGAGCCTGACCCTGCATGGTGGCTACACCGATTACGAGCACACCGAGCTCGAAGCCGGCACGCCTTCCACCCGCTTCACCAACAAGGGTTTCGAGGGCCGCCTGGAAGCCGTGCAGCAGCCGCTGGCCGGCTGGGACGGCGCATTCGGCCTGCAGTTCGGCAGCAGCGACTTCGGCGCCATCGGCGAAGAAGCCTTTGTACCGGGCACCACTACCGACACCATTGGCGCATTCGTCCTGCAGGAAAAGCAGTTCGGCCCATTCAAGCTGGAACTGGGTGCACGCCATGACCAGGTCAAGCTGGACCCGAATGACGCCCAGCGCAGCCGCAGCTTTGGTGCCACCAACCTCTCGGCGTCAGGCATCTGGGCCTTGAACGACACCTTCGACCTGCGCTTCGGCGTGGACGCCTCCGAGCGTGCACCGACCAACGAAGAGCTGTATGCCGCCGGCGCCCACATCGCCACCCGCTCGCTGGAAATCGGCAACGCCAACATGGACACCGAGCGCGGCCGCCGCATGGAGCTGGGCCTGCACGCGCACAACGAGCGCATCGACGTACAGGCTGCGATCTACCAGACCAAGTTCAAGGACTTCATCTACCTGGCAGATACCGGCGTGGTCGAAGGCGGCCTGCCGGTGCGTGCATGGACGCAGAACGACGCAACGTTCAAGGGCGCCGAGGCGGAGGCTACCTGGCACATGCTGGAGAACGTGGCTGGCGATTGGGACCTGCGGGTTTTTGGGGACTACGTGAAGGCGGAACTGGACGGTAGTGGCACCCGCAGCGTTGCCATCGCCGTGCCGCACGGCGATCACGCCCACAACTACAACGTCGAGCTGGCCAATGGCGGCTACCTGCCACGCATCGCACCAGCCCGCGTCGGTGCTGATCTGCATTGGTCGCTGGGTGGTTGGCGTGCCTCGCTGGGCGCGGTGCGCTATGGCAGCCAGAAGGATGTCGCCGTGAACGAAGAAGCCAGTGCCGGTTACACGCTGGTGGATGCACACGTGGCGTACCGCTGGGATCGCAATGGCAGCAACAGCTACGAAGTGTTCCTCGATGGCAGCAACCTGACCAATCGTGAGGCACGTCCGCATACTTCGTTGCTGCGGGATTACTCGCCGCTGCCGGGCCGTGGCGTGGCGTTTGGTATTCGCGCCTGGTTCTAAAGGTTCAATGCAGGCAGTGGAATGAGCTGTTGCTTTGAACTGTTGCTTTGAGCTGTTGCTTTGAGCTGTTGCTTTGAGCTGTTGCTTTGAGCTTTGAGCTTTGGCTTTGGCTCCTGCTCCTGTCTTTCCCCTCTCCCGCTTGCGGGAGAGGGGTAGGGGTGAGGGCAAGCTTCTGCTCCTGCATTTAGTTCTGCTTCTGCTTTTTGCTCTCCTGCTTGGCAACCCAAGCAAACATAAAAACCACCGTCAGGTGGTTTTTATGTTTGTGCAGAACCCCTGCTTTGGTAACCCACTCAGATAGAGCCAAATCAAGAGCCCCCCATCCACCCTCCGGGCACCTTCCCCCGCAAGCGGGAGAAGGGAAAACAGCAGCAACAGCAACAGCCAAACCAAAGCCAAAGCCAAACCAAAGCCAAACCAAAGCCAGAGCCAGAGCCAGAGCCAAGGCCACAGCCACAGCCACAGCCAAAGCCAAAGCAACAGCCAAAGCCAAAGCAACAGCCGCAACCACTACCAAGGCTAAGCGCACAAAGCGCCAGAGTCGCCAGGATCCAGCCCTCGCAATTACGTGCATATACACATAAACTCCCGCCCATCGCCCTACCCCACAAGCCAATGGACGCCCCCAGCCCCTGCACCTGCTTCCAGCTGCGCCGCGCCACGCGCCGCGTTTCCCAGCTCTATGACCGCCATCTTGCCGCCGCTGATCTAAGCCTCAACGCATATTCCATCCTGCGCCGCTCCAGTCAGCCGCGGCCACTTGGCGAGCTCGCCGATGCGCTGGGCATGGACCGCACCACCCTCACCCGCAACCTCAAGCCGCTGCTCGAAGCCGGCCTGCTCAGTTCCGCCCCCGGCGCGGACTCCCGCCAGCGCCAGCTGCACATCACCGCCGCCGGCAAGCGCCGCCTGCAGAAGGCCTTTCCTCTCTGGCAGCAAGCCCAGCAGGAGATCGAAATGCTGTTCGGCGGCAAGCGCATCGAAGATCTCAACCACCAGCTGGAAGCACTCACCCAGGCACTGGAACAGGAGCAACCAGCATGACCACGCAGACCCCCACTCGCACTCCCTGGCTGTTGTTGCTCGCCGCCTCCAGCATCCTGATGGTGACCATGGGCGTGCGCCAGACCAGCGGTCTGTTGATCGACCCCATCCATGTTTCGACTGGGCTTGGCATCGCCCAGATCAGCTTCTCGCTGGCGATCGGCCAATTCGTATGGGGTGCGGTGCAACCATTCTTCGGCGCCATGGCCGACCAGCGTGGACCACTTCCGGTCTTGGTCGGCGGCGGCGTGCTGCTGGCGGTCGGCCTGATCGCGGCAACCTTGCTACCCGGCGCCTGGGGGCTGAACCTCAGCTTCGGCCTGCTGCTGGCAGCCGGTGCCGGTGCCGGCAGTTTCTCGGTGCTGATCGGCGCAACCGCCTGGCGCATCCCCGCGCAGAAGCGCTCGATGGCGGCCGGCATCATCAATGCCGGCGGCTCACTCGGCCAGTTCCTGTTCGCACCACTGGTGCAGCTGCTGCTCAGTGCTTTCGGCTGGATCAAGGCCTTGTATGCGTTGGCCTTCATCGTGCTGCTGTCTTTGCCTTTGGCCTGGCCGCTGCGCAAGCGTGCGCCACGCAACGAAGCCAGTGAGGACGGCGAAGCGCTGCGCCCGCAGCTGCAGCGCGCCCTGCGTGACCGCAGTTATTGGTGCCTGCATCTGGGCTTCTTCACCTGCGGCGTGCATATCGCCTTCCTGGTCACTCACCTGCCCGGCGAAATCGCGCTTTGCGGGTTGTCGCCGAACGTGGCCTCGGTATCGATTGCCCTGATCGGCCTGTTCAATGTTGCCGGCAGCCTGATCATCGGCGCGCTTGGCGAACGCTTCCGCATGAAGTGGCTGTTGTTCTGGATGTACCTCAGCCGCGCCGTGTTGATCGCGGTCTATCTGGCATCGCCGCCGACGCCGATGACCTTCTATGTATTCGCCGCAGCGTTGGGCTTCACCTGGCTGGCGACAGTGCCACCTACCGCAGGACTGGTCGGCAAGTTGTTCGGTCCGCGTCACATGGGCACCTTGTTCGGCCTGACCCTGTTCTCGCACCAGATCGGCGCGTTCTTCGGTGCCTGGCTGGGTGGCGTGGCACTCGAATACGGCGGCGACTACAGCTGGATGTGGTACGCGGACATGGCATTGGCCGCTGCAGCAGCGCTGATCAACCTGCCGATCCGCGAGGCACCGGTGCGCCGCCAGCTCGCCGCGAGCTGAACGGGAACGGGCCGCCGCAACGGCCCGTTCCACGCCGCCCATTGAAACCGGACAATTTTGTCCGGACCATATACGGCATGACTTCCATTCGCTCCGATGCCGCCGTGCGTCGTGCCTTGCTGTTGGATGCGGCCGACGCCGTGTTCGGCGAGCACGGCATCACCGCTCCACTTGATCTGGTGGTGGCTCGCGCCGGCGTAGGCCGGGCAACGCTGTACCGCAACTTCCCCGACCGCACCGCACTGATCGAAGCCCTGCTGCAGCGGACCGTGGAAAGGATCGAAGCGCACCTGCAGGAGCTGGGCGAGCGCGACGACGCCTTGTTCGAGCTGATCATCGGCATGGCCAAGCGCATCGTGCATTCGCCTGCGTTGGCCGATTACTGGCGCGCAGTGGACCCGGACGAACCTACGATCAAGGCTGCACGCGAGCGTATTCTCGGTCTGTCCGAACCGGCCCTGCTGCGGGCCAAAGCCGCAGGGCTGTGCCGGCCTGACCTGCAGCTATCGGATATCTCGTTGATCTCCGGCATGCTCGGTGCCGCCCTGCGCGGCCGCACCGTCGAAGATCGCGCCACCCTCGCACGGCGTGCGATTGAATTGCTGCGTCCCGGCCTGTCCGCGCAGGCTGCAGCAGAGCGCACATGAAGCCCCTCAAGCCCATTCCGGACTGGGAAGAGCACGAGAAGCCCAGCCTGCCAGGCTCGGCCTCGATGCCCTGGCATCCCCCGCACCGGCGCGCGGCCTACGCCGCCGTGGCGGTGCTGGTGGCGATCACCGGCGGGCTGGGCAATGCACTGATCAGCGCCAACCTGCCGTTGATCACCGGCCAGATGGGGCTGCAGGCCAGTGAGGCCAACTGGCTGGTCGCCGCCTACCTGATGGTCAACGTCAGTGCCAACCTGCTGGTGTTCAAATTCCGCCAGGAATACGGCATCCGCCTGTTCGCCGAGATCGGCCTGGGCACCTATGCCGCATTGGCGGTGCTGCATCTGTTTGTCGGCAACAACACGACCACCTTGCTGGTACGCGCCGGCAGCGGCTTTGCCGGTGCCGCCTGTACCACGCTGGGCACGCTGTACATGCTGCAGGCCTTGCCGCGCAAATACGTGGGCAACCTGCTGGTGATAGGCGTCGGCCTGTCGCAGCTCGCCGTGCCATTGGCGTGGCTGTTGTCGCCCAGCCTGCTCGACCATGGCGAATGGCAGAACCTGTATCTGTTCGAGGCCGGGCTGGCACTGTGTTCCTTTGCCGCGGTGGTGGTGCTGAAGCTGCCGCCCGGCATCCAGATCAAGGTTTTCGAACGCACCGACTTCCTCACCTTCGCCCTGCTCGCGCCGGGCCTGGCGCTGCTGGTGGTGGTATTGAGCCAGGGCTACCTGCATTGGTGGATCGACTCCCCATGGCTGGGCTGGGCATTGGCTGCGGCGGTGGTGCTGATCACCACCGGTCTTTGCATCGAGCACCAGCGTCGCAACCCGCTGCTGCAGGTGCGCTGGTTGATGGGGCCGGTGATGCTTCGATTCATCGTCGGCGCGTTCCTGATCCGCTTCCTCACCAACGAGCAGTCCTACGGGATGATCTCGATGATGCGCACGCTGGGCATGGGCCCGGAGCAGATGGCGCCCTTGTTCGGAGTCATCCTGATCGGCGTGCTGGTCGGCATCGCTGCCGGTGCGTTGACCTTCGGGCCGAAGGCGCTGATCCCGCAGTTGCTGGTGTCGATCATCCTGCTCGGCAGTGCCGCCTTCCTCGACCAGCACCGCACCAGCATGGACCGGCCGATGGATTTCGCCCTCAGCCAGTTCCTGGCGGCGGTGGGCAGCGGCATGTTCATGGGCCCGCTGATGCTGATGGGCATACGCCAGGCGATGGCGCGTGGGCTGGACCACATCGTGTCCTTCATCGTGATCCTGTCGCTGACGCAGAGCTTCGGCAGCCTTGCCGGCTCGGCCTTCCTGAGCAGCTTCCAGCTGCACCGCGAGCACATCTATTCCAGCGCACTGGTAAGCCAGCTCAATCCCGCCGATCCGCAGGTAGCGCGCCTCCTGCAGCTGCAACAGCAAGCCTACGCCCGCGTCATCACCGACCCCGTACAACT
The DNA here is from genome assembly GCF_056759935.1 of Stenotrophomonas sp. STEN035. Classification (NCBI taxonomy): domain Bacteria; kingdom Pseudomonadati; phylum Pseudomonadota; class Gammaproteobacteria; order Lysobacterales; family Lysobacteraceae; genus Stenotrophomonas; species Stenotrophomonas sp. STEN035. Next base: position 235,429 of record NZ_JBRRDY010000001.1, on the reverse strand, counting down.
CAAGGCGCAGGCCAGTGCCGCCTTGGCAGCGGCAGCCAAACGCGAGGCCAATGTCCGCGCCTTCAACGACGTATTCGCCTTCAGCGGCTGGGTGGCGATCTGCTTCCTGACCTGGCTGCTTCTGGAAGTGACGCTGCGCAACCCACGCGTGAAACAGGTGATCCGGCGTGACCGCGCCGTGACCCAGGACAACCGAGCAGAAACATGAGCAACAAAGCCGAAAAGAATCCTTCAACCCCCGCGCCCACGCCGGTATCCAAGTACAACCGCCCGAGCCGCCGTGCGGTGGTGCTGATGATCATCGTCGCCCTGGTTGGGCTGACCTTGATCCTGCGCGCCTGGCAATTGTGGCCGTTCAACAGCACGCTCATGCACACCGACGATGCCTATGTGCGCGGCCAGGTGACCGTGCTGGCGCCGCAGGTCAACGGCTATGTCACCGAGGTGCTGGTCAGCGACTTCGACCATGTCAAACAGGGCCAACCGCTGCTGCGCATCGATGAGCGCATCTACCGGCAGAAAGTGGATCAAGCGCAGGCCTCCCTCGAAGATGCACGCGCGCAGCTGGCCAACTCCGACCAGAGCCAGGCGCAGAACCGCGCGCAGATCAGCTCGGCACGCGCCAACCATTCGGCGCAGCAGGCCGAGCAGCAACGCAGCCGCGCCGAGTTGCAGCGCTATGAAGCACTGGCAGCACAACAACTGGTTTCCAACAGCGACCGCGACAAGCTGCGCGCCTCGGCGCAGGCGGCGACTGCCGGCGTGGCGCAATCGCAGGCGGCCATCCATATCGCCGAGGAAACCCTCACCTCCACCGAGGTCGCGCGCAAGGGCCTGGAAGCGAAGGTCGCCATGGCTGAAGCCGCTCTCGAACTGGCCAAGATCGACCTCGACAACACCGTCATCAAGGCTCCGCGTGATGGCCAGGTATCTGAAGCCACCGTTCGGCTTGGGCAGTACGTTACCGCCGGCAGCCAGCTGCTGTTCCTGGTTCCTGACACGCTGTGGATAGTAGCCAACTACAAGGAAGGCCAGACCTGGAACATGGCGATCGGCCAGCCCGCGACGTTCAGCGTCGATGCCTTCCAGGGCAAGAAGCTGCGCGGCCACATCGAGCAGATCGCCCCGGCCACCGGCTCGGAGTTCTCGGTGCTCAAGCCCGACAACGCCAGCGGTAACTTCACCAAGGTGGTGCAGCGGCTGCCGATCCGCATCGCCATCGACCCCGATCAGCCACTGGCCGCGCGCCTGCGCCCCGGCATGTCGGTGGTGGTGGAAGTGGACACAGCCGCAGCGCCTGCTCAACAGTAGTGCCGAGCCATGCTCGGCTGGGGCGTTACCGACCATCTTGTGAGAGCGGCGTAAGCCGCGAAGCTGACATTGCGAGAACGGCACAGAGCCAACCCCTCCCCAGCCCTCCCCTGCTGCGCAAGGGAGGGAGCAACAGCGGTAGTGCCGAGCCATGCTCGGCAAGAGGCGTTACCGACCATCTTGTGGGAGCGGCGTAAGCCGCGAAGCTGACGTTGCGAGAAAGGCCCTGAGCCCCCCCCTCCCCAACCCTCCCCTGCTGCGCAAGGGAGAAAGCAAAGCCTTCACCCGATTGCGTTAGGCTGTACCCCTGCTCACAGCCGGGAGAACCCTCGGTGAAACTGATTCTGGCGCTCTCTGTCCTGGCCGCACTCACGGCCACCTCCGCCAACGCAGCAGACACGCTGTATTCCGGTGGCCCCATCGTCACCGTGGACGACCGCCACCCCGAAGCGGAAGCCATCGTCGTGCGCGACGGGCGCATCGCCTTTGTCGGCACCCGCAAGGCAGCGCTCCGTTTCAGCCCGCAGGCGCAGCAGGTCGACTTGCAGGGTCATACGCTGACGCCGGGCTTCATCGACGCACATGGCCACGTTTCAGGTGTCGGCCTGCAGGCGCTATCAGCCAACCTGCTGCCCGCGCCCGATGGCGAAGGCAACTCGATACCCGCCTTGCAGAGGATCATGCGCGAATTCCGCGCGCACCCGACCACACCCGAAGGCTACAAGGTCCTGATCGGCTTCGGCTACGACGACTCGCAGCTGGTCGAACAGCGCCATCCGACCCGGCAGGATCTGGATGCGATCGCCACCGATATACCGATCATCCTGATGCATCAGTCCGGCCATCTCGGTGCCTATAACAGCAAGGCGCTGGAAATGGCGGGCATCACTGCCGACACGCCCAATCCACCCGGTGGCGTGATCCGCCGCGAACCCGGCAGCAACGTGCCCGATGGTGTGCTGGAGGAAAGCGCGCACAACATAGCCTTGGCCAAGCTGATGCCGGCGATGACTGTCGAGCAATCCTTTGCCATGCTCGAAGCCGGCCAAGCGCTGTACATGAAGTACGGCTACACCACCGCCCAGGACGCCAAGACCGACGCCGGCACCTTGCAGCTGCTGCCGATGGCGGCCAAGGCCGGCAAGCTCAAGATCGATGTGGTGTCCTATCCGGATATTGAAGTGGCCTTGCAGAATCCAGCAATGCAGGGGCCCTTCTATGGCCTGAACTACACCGACCACTTCCGCATCGCCGGCGTGAAGATCAGCCTGGACGGATCGCCACAGGGCAAAACCGCGTGGCTGACCAAGCCTTATTACAAGGTCCCCGAGGGCGAGAAGCCGGACTATGCCGGCTATCCCGCCTTCCCCACCGCCAAGGTCGATGACCTCATCACTCAGGCGTGGGGCCATGGCTGGCAAGTACAGGCACATGCCAATGGCGATGCCGCCATCGATCAGCTGATCCACGCCGTCGCCGTCGCCGAAGCCAAGTACCCGGACAAACACCTCGTCCCCGTGCTGATCCACGGCCAGACCCTGCGCAAGGACCAGGTTGGCGAACTACGCCGTCTCGGCATCTTCCCCTCGCTGTTCCCGATGCACACCTATTACTGGGGTGATTGGCACCGTGATTCGGTGCTGGGCCCGGAGCGCGCCGAGAACATCTCGCCCACGCAATGGGTGCTGGATGCCGGCATGGTATTCACCTCGCACCACGATGCGCCGGTGGTATTCCCGGATTCGATGCGGGTGCTGGACGCGACGGTCAACCGCGTGACCCGCAGTGGCCGCGTGCTGGGACCGGATCAACGGGTATCGCCATTGATCGCACTGAAGTCGATCACATTGTGGGCAGCGCGCCAGTATGGCGAGGAGAGCAGCAAGGGCTCGATCGAAGTCGGCAAGCGTGCGGACCTGGCGCTGCTCTCGGACAACCCAATGACCATCGAACGCAGCCAGCTGCACACCATCAAGGTGCTGCAGACCATCAAGGATGGCGAAGTGGTTTACGAGGCGAAGTCGAAGCCGTAAGCACAGTGGGCTGTTGTAGGAGCGGCGTAAGCCGCGAAACCACTGCAAACCCCGAAGCCGATAGCGCATTGCCCGCACCGACGTGACCGGGGCGGTCGAGGCCTATCAGCTTCGCGGCTTACGCCGCTCCCACAAAAATCATTTCCGCGGGGCACTTCACCCTCACCCCGACCCCTCTCCCGCTCAGAGAGGCGCTAAAGCCTCAACCTGCGCAGTTCGCGCACAGGCCGTGCACTTCCAGCGTCTGCGCCTGCGGCTTGAAGCCCAGTTCCTTGGCGCGGGCTTCGAGCTGGCGGACGATGTCGCGGTCTTCCAGCTCCACTGCGCTATGGCAGCGGTCGCAGATCAGGAACGGCACCGAATGCTGGTTGCTGCTCGGGTGGTGACAGGCAACGAACGAGTTGACCGATGACAGCTTGTGCACAAAGCCATTGGCCATCAGGAAGTCCAGCGCGCGGTAGACCGTGGGCGGGGCATCAGCGCCCACACCCTTGCCTTCGCGCACCCATTCCAGCAGCTCGTAGGCCTTGACCGGCTTGCCAGCCTCGGCAATCAGCCGCAACACGTTGGCGCGGATCGGGGTCAACCGCAATCCGCGCTCACGGCACACCCGTTCGACCACCGCGACAAAACCGGCCGCGTCTTCGACGTGGTGGTGCGGGGCGGTGCAGGAGTGTGCGTCGGTCATGTCTACCTCGGGGTCAGGCCGTTGGGATCTTGATGAGTGCGGCGTCGATGCGTTTCAAGGCCTCGTCGCGCCCAGCCAGATACACGGTATGGGAAATGTCAGGACTCACCTGGGTGCCGGTGATGGCCACACGCAGCGGCTGGGCGACCTTGCCCATGCCGATTTCCAGCTGCGCGGCCACCTCATGCAGCGCCACGGACACGCCTTCAGCGGTCCATTCAGCTGCTGCCAGCAGCTCGCGTGCCTTGGCCAGCGGAATCTCGGCGCCTGCCTTGAAGTGCTTGGCCACGGCTACTTCGTCGTATTCGCTCAGCGGGGTGTACCAGACCACGGCCTTCTCGGCCATTTCCTTCAGGGTCTGCACGCGCTCGCGCAGGGCGATGACCACATCGACCGGGGCCGGGCCCTTGCTGATGTCCAGACCGAGCTTTTCCAGCTGGTAGACCAGGTGCGGAACGATGGACTCCGGCGTCTCGGTCTTCAGGAAGTGCTGGTTGACCCAGCCCAGCTTGGCCATGTCCAGGCGCGCGGCCTTGGAATTGCAGTTGGTAACGTCGAACAGGTCGATCAGTTCCTGGCGGGTGAAGATCTCCTGGTCACCATGCGACCAGCCCAGACGGGCCAGGTAGCTCAGCAGCGCTTCGGGCAGGTAGCCGGCGTCCTTGTACTGCATGACATCGGCCGCGCCGGTGCGCTTGGACAGCTTGGCACCCTGCTCGTCCAGGATCATCGGCATATGGCCGAACTTCGGCACCGGCGCACCGATGGCCTCGTACAGATTGATCTGGCGCGGGGTGTTGTTGATGTGGTCATCACCGCGGATGACCTCATTGATCTTCATGTCCCAATCGTCAACCACCACCGCGAAGTTGTAGGTCGGGTAGCCGTCCGGGCGGAAGATGACCATGTCATCGAGCTCGCTGTTGGCGATTTCGATATTGCCCTTGATCAGGTCATCGAACAGCACCGTGCCTTCAAGCGGGTTCTTGAAGCGGATGACGCGGTTCGGGTCGTCCTTGTACGGCAGGTTCAACTCGCGGGCAGCGCCGTTGTAGCGCGGCTTTTCCTGCTTGGCCATGGCGGCTTCGCGCATGGCGTCGAGCTCTTCCTTGGTCTCATAGGCATAGTAGGCCTTGCCCGAGGCGATCAGCTGCTCGGCCACTTCCAGGTAACGGGCGACGCGCGCGGTCTGATAGATCGGGCCTTCGTCGTAGCTCAGACCCAACCAGTCCATCGCCTCGAGGATGGCGTCGATGGCGGCCTGGGTGGAGCGCTCGCGGTCGGTATCTTCAATGCGCAGCACGAACTCACCGCCACGGTGACGCGCCTCCAGCCAGCAATACAGCGCGGTGCGGGCGCCACCAATGTGCAGGTAGCCGGTGGGACTGGGGGCAAAGCGGGTACGGACGGTCATGACGGGCGCAGAAGTTGGAATCGGGGCATTTTACCTCTTCCCCTCTTCCGGTGCCTTGAACCGGCTTCAGCCCTTCAAGCGCAGGCCAAAAGACGCAGCAAAGCCAGCGACCTGCAGCTGTAAGCCCCTCTCCCGTTTGTACGGGAGAGGGGTTGGGGTGAGGGTAGCTCTGGTTTTGGTTTTGGTTTTGGTTTTGGTTTTGGTTTTGGTTTTGGTTTTGGCTTCGGCTTCGGCTTCAGCCGTTGCCGTTGCCGTTGCTCCAGCCTTTGACCTACCGGGCCCCTTCCGCAGCGACGGAGCTGGCAGACAAGACCCCGCACGGGGCGACGCACACGGATGTGCGTCGTTTTTCGACGAGACAGGGATGTCTCGTCGAAAAATCCTGCCAGCGGAGTGGACCCGCGTCGCGTAGCGGCGTGGGCGCGGAGGCAGGGTGTGTTTCTCTTGGTTACCTTCTCTTTGCACAAGCAAAGAGAAGTAACTCGCTCCCCGCAGGGGAGCGAAAGCTCTTGCTCTTGCAACCGCTGTTCATGAGAGACCAAGACGCCAAAAAACAGAGCCAAAGCTCCCCTCATCCGCCCTTCGGGCACCTTCTCCCGCAGGCGGGAGAAGGAATGCATCAAGCGTCTGCTTGCTCTGCCCCAAAAAGCAGAAGGGCCGCAAAGCGGCCCTTCCCAAATCAGCACTACGCGCCAGCTGCCAGGCTCACTTCTCCAACAACGGCTTGCGCGGGAACCGCTCCTCGCGCATCGCAGCGTTATAGACGAACGAAGCCACGATCGCCGCCGCCTGCTTCAGATCCTCCGCCTCGGCGTGATCCCAGGTATCCAGATGGCTGTGGTGCACATTGCTGAAGTAATCCAGACGATCCTGGATGAACTGGAAGCCCGGCAGGCCAACCCGGTCATAACTGATGTGATCGGTGCTGCCGGTATTGCGCGTGGCCACCGTGGTAGCACCCACATCGTTGAACGGCTTCAACCACGCCTCGAAGATCGGCATCGCCGCCATGTTTTCCTGCGCATAGATACCGCGGAACCGACCCGAACCATTGTCCATGTTGAAGTAGACCTGGAACTTCTCGTAATCACGCAGCTTCTGCAGCGGCCCCGTCGGCTCACGCAACGACGCCGGCAGCGCCTTCTGCGTCGCATCGGCCGGCTCCGGATACCGCGCGAAGTGCTGTGCCACATACGCCTGCGAACCAACCAGACCCTGCTCCTCACCACTCCACAAACCCACGCGAATCGTACGCTTGGGCTTGGCACCTACCGCCTTGAGGATGCGCATCGCCTCCATCATCACCGCCACGCCCGCAGCGTTGTCGGCCGCACCGGTGCCGGTGTGCCAGGAGTCCATGTGTGCACCCAGCATCACGATCTCGTCAGCCTTGCTGCTGCCACGGATCTCAGCCAACGTGTTGTGGCCCGGCTGGTTGGTGTCGTCGGTGAATCGCGCATCTACGTTGACCCGCAGCGTCACCGTCTGCTTGTCCTTGAGCGCACGCACCAGCGGATTGAAGTGCTCGGCGATCATTGCCAGCTCGGGGATGCCCACCGACTCGCCGGCCTTGCGCGAACCGCCACCGGCCACGCGGATGATGCCGTTGTCCCAGCCGCTGATGCTGATCGACGCCAGCGCGCCTTCTTCGATGAAGAAAGCATTGACCGCCTTGGTCAGCTCCTGGCGCTCGTTGAACTCCTTCAGCCGCTTTGCACGGTCCTCTTCCGCCGCCTTGGGAATGGTGAACGCCTGCAGGCCTTCCAGCGAGGTCGCATCGTGACGGTGCGAGTCTGACTCGGTGCCACGCTTGTATTCGCGCGCATCACCCAGCAGCAGGATCTTGCCGCGCAGCTTGCCCTTGTACTTCTCAAGATCGGCCAGCTTCTTGATATCGACCTGGATCAGCTCACCTTCCACCGCACCATTGGTGCCCGGCGTCCACGCCTTGGGCAGGGCGTGCAGCGGCTGCACGCGCTGGCCCAGCATCTCGACGCTGGCCGAGCTGAACTCCCAACCACGACCGAAGTCCTCAAAGGCCTCGTCATGCACATTGACCAGGCCCCACTCATTGAACTTGCCACGGCTCCAGGCATTGGCCTGGGTCATGGCCGGCGAATTGCTCAGGCGCGGGCCGATGGTTTCGGTCAAATGGCTGAAGGTATCCATCACCTGCGAACGGTGGAACGCCTCCTGACGGATCTTGCTGACCATATCCAGATCCACCTGCTCGGCCGCCTGCGCCGAAGCGCTCACCGCCAAGCCCATGCACAACGCCAACAAACCCCGCTTGATCATGCTTTCCCCGGCCTCAGGCCCAATGACGACAAACCACCGAGTCTAGCCAGTGAACAGCAGCTGCCGAGTCGGCCAATGGTCATGGTTTGGCAACGACGGGGCGATTCAGTCCGCGCAGGCAGCAGCTGACTTTGCCGATCACGGCCATTGCTCTTGCTGTCGTTGCTCTTGCCGTTGCTCTTGCCGTTGCTCTTGCCGGTGCTGTTGCTGTTGCTGTTGCTCTAGCGTTTGACTTACCGGGCCCCTTCCGCAGCGACGGAGCTGGCAGACAAGACCCCGCACGGGGCGACGTGCAGGACGCAAGTCGTTTTTCGACGATACAGGGATGTATCGTCGAAAAATCCTGCCAGCGGAGTGAACCCGCGCCGCGTAGCGGCGTGGGCGCGCAGGCAGGGTGTGCTTGACCAGCCATTCGGCTGTTGAAGAGCGCCTCTTTTGGTTACCTTTTCTTTGCACAAGCAAAGAAGAGCTCTTTAACAGCCGAATGGCTGGTCAAAGTAACTCGCTCCCCGCAGGGGAGTGAAAGCTCTTGCTTCGGCTTCGGCTTCGGCTTCGACTTCGACTTCGGCTTTGACTATCAGTAGTCATTTTCACAGTAACAACCAAGGCAAGAGCTGCCCTCATCCGCCCTCCGGGCACCTTCTCCCGCAGGCGGGAGAAGGGAGGTCTCATGCAGTCCGGTGTCCGTTACCTGCCCGCCTTCGCGGGGCGGGTTCTTCGAGCCCCGCCACCTCAGCATCGACAGGCCCGTTTCTCCTCCAGCACGCAGTACGAGACCGTCATGCAGTCCCGACGGGTTACCGCCAAACACCCTCTTATTCCCACCACCCATAAACCACCATTCGCTCCACAGGCAGTACTACGAACCACGAGCGGCCATCTTGAGCGACGGCGGAGTACCCAGCGCCATGCGTCGTCGGCAACGCATCCATGCCAAAAGATCCACACGCATCACCACCGGCATCCAGCGAACAACCCTCGGCAAACGCCGAATACACCCAATCCCCTGACTCGAAGTACCGCAGCCCCTTGCGCTGGATCGCCAACGCCGTCGACAGAGACAAGCGCAGCGCTACCATCCCCTGCGCCTCCCCACCCGCAAATACACTGCCCAACAACGCCCGCTCCACCTGCCCCGGCGCCATGCCGAAGTGCAGCAGGCCGCAGGTCTCGATACCCGCCGGCAACAAGCGCTGCGCACGGCGATGGATCAATGCACGATTCATGTCCTTCCTCCTTGCGAAAGAGGCGGGATGGCTATTGCCATCCCGCCCCGTCATCGCAACCGTCCAATCAAGCCTGCTTTGTCACTGCACGACTGCTCAGCTCGTACCAATCGACTTTGCGGGTGACCCACATGATCGCGGCCAGGATGCCGAACAGCAGCAGCGAACCCATCAGCAGCGCGTTGTTCTCCGAGACCAACAGCACATACAGCACCCCGTACAACATCGTCAGCATCGTCGCGAAACCGACACCGCGCTTCCAGCTGTGCAGCACCCCGCTCAGATAGAAGCCCTGCAGGCCGATACACGCCGCCGCCGCGATCAGATAGGCCTGCCAGAACGCAATCTGCTCCGAAAGACTCAGCAACAAAAGGAAGAAGATCGCCAATGCCAGGCCAACCAGCAGGTACTGCAGCGGATGGATCTTCAGCTGCTTGATCAGCTCGAACAACGCAAAGCCAACGAAGGTCAGCAGCACAAACAGGATGCCGTACTTGCTGGCACGGTCCACCTGCGTATAGGTGTCCACCGGGTCCACCAAGGCCACGTTCAATGCCTCCACGCTGCCACCATCGCTGCGTATCGCCTTGACCAGCTGCGCCTGTGCCGCAGAAGCCAGCGAAGACACCGCCCACTCCGCCTTGAAGCCGCTGACATCGATGCTCCGCTCATTGGGCAGGAAGCTGCCACCGAACAGCGGGTGCTGCCAGGTTGACGACAACGAGACGCGGGTGTCATCGCCGACCGGCGCGATCGCCAGCGAACGCGTGCCGCCCAGCACAAACTCCAGCTCGACCTTGCCACCTTCGCGCAGCACGCCCTGCATTGAATCCGGCAACACCGACAGCGGTGCATGCAGGCCCTTGGAGGTTCCCTCCAGAGCGCCGGAGCCGGGTTGCAGCTGGATCGCACGGCCGTCGACGCGCAGGTTCGGCGTGCCTACCAGACCGCGCACATCGGACACGCCCATCGCCAGATAGGGACGGCCGTAGGTGCGCCCCGGCACCGCCACATAGCTGCTCTCGGCGAACTCGGCCTGCAGTTTGGCCTGCCAGTTGTAAACCGGCACCTTGAACAGGCCCACGGTGCGCTCGTCGGTGCGCATATTGCCCTGCACATTCAAACGCGTCGGCATCTGCAGGTCATAGCCGCTCTCGACGCGCATTTCGGTCTTGCGCGGATTATTGCCCTCGGCCGGAATCTCGACCTCGCGCTGCTGGGTCCACGGCAGCACCCGCACCGGGCCGATCAGCGACTGCTCGCCGGCCCAGCTCTGCGATACCCGTTCGACCGCCTCGTCGCGGTAACGCTCACGCTCATTGATGGTGCTGCGGATCAGCAGCAGGGGAATCAGCAGCAACAACACCAGCCCGCCGACAATGGCGAAGCGCAACAGCAGTTTCAGGGAAGTCATGTCCCGTCCTCGTGTGGAAACAGGGACAGGTTGAACGCGACCGGTGAGCAGGGTTTGTGCCGAGTTTGAAGCGAATGTGAAGTCAGCCGGCAGGCAGCAGAAGGCGCGCTTCAGCACCACCTTCCGGGTGATTGCCCAGCTCCGCGACGCCGCCATGCAAGCGCGCCACTTCGGCCACGAATGGCAGGCCCAGGCCGGAACTGCGCTGCCCCGTACCCGGCCGCGCCAGCGAATAGAAGCGTTCGAACACCCGCTCCTGCGCGTACTCCGGCACACCTGGGCCGTTGTCGCGCACGGCGATGCGCCAGTTCTGCTGCTGGCGTTGCACGCTCAGCACGATGCCACCACCCGGCGCAGAGAACGCGATCGCGTTGTCCAGCAGGTTCGAAAGCGCCTGCCGCAGCAGGAAGGCATCGCCCTGCACCGCTGCGCGCTCCGGCAGTTCCACATCCAGTTGGATCTGCCCAGTCTGCAGGCGCGGCGCAGCATCTTCGGCCAGCGCGCGGCAGACCGCGACCAGATCCACCTCGGTGCGCCGCTGCAACCAGCCGTGTTGTTCAACCTCGGCCAACCGCAGCAACTGGTCGATGGTTTCGGTCAGGCGCCGCTCCTGCTGCACGATGTTGGCAGCGAAGCGCTGCCGGTCGGCTTCCGGCAAGGGCTCCTGCAGGAGTTCGGCAGCGCCACGTATCGCCGCCAGCGGGCTCTTCATCTCGTGGGTCAACGACTGCACGTACTGCTCGACGTAGGCCTTGCCTTCGAGCTTGCGGCGCATGGTTTCCAGCGCCTGGCCGAGGTCGCCGATCTCGTCGCGGCGCCGCTTCGGCGGCGGCACCGGCTCACCGGCGCTGACAGCTTTGGCATAACGACTCAGCCCGCTGATGCCGCGCGACAACCACCATGTCATCAACAGGCCGATCAGTGCCGACAGCCCGATCAGCCAGGCACCGCGCGCGATGATGGCGCGCTGGCTGGCAACGATGAAGGGATCGATGGTGTCGTTGGGCTGCGACAGGGTCAGTACGCCGATCAGGGTGCGTCCGTCAGCCGGGTCATACATCGGCGCGGCTACGTGCATCACGGTGTTGGTTTCGTCGCCCGGAATCTCCGGACTGGAGCGTGCGCCGTACTCACCGCGCAGGGTCCGGTAGACGTCGTTCCAGCGCGAGTTGTCGCGGCCCACGTCCTGCCCGCGCGAGTCGTAGACCACGATGCCCTGCGCATTGGTCACCGTCACCCGGTAGTCGATGCTGCGCTTGGGGAAACGCCACACCATCGCCTTGGGATCGCGGCGCTGGGCGGTGGCCAGGCGCGCGGCGAAGTCACCGTCGCCGATGTGGCCGGCCTTCAGATCCGGCGCAGCCATCACCGCCAGCACATTGGCCGCGTCCACCAGGGTCGACTCCATCGCCTGGCGCACGCCGGGTTTGACCTCGTTGACGAACACACGCATCACGAAGAACGCGGCGATGCCGACAATCAGGAAGAACCCCAGGAACAGCTTCAGCCCGATACGCATCGGTCAGATATCCAGGGCGTAGCCGACGCCACGGTGGGTACGGATCGGTTCGCCCTGCGCGCCAGCCGCACGCAGCTTTGCGCGCAGGGTTTTGACGTGGGTATCGACGGTACGGTCGGTGCTGTCGCTGGCGTGGTCCCAGCCACGCTCCATCAACTGTGCCCGGCTCAGGATCGCCCCGGGCCGCTGCAGCAGTGCCGCCAGCAAGGCGTATTCGTAGCGGGTCAGGTCCAGCAGCGCCTCGTCGTAGCGGATACGGCGGCCGTCATGATCAATCGCGAACCGACCCAACTGCTTCCAGCCCCCCTCCTCCGCTGCAACAGGTAAAGCAGGCCCGGTCCGGCGCAGTCGCGCGCGTACCCGCGCCACCATCTCGCGTGGCGAGAACGGCTTGGTCACGTAGTCGTCGGCGCCCAGCTCCAACCCCAGCACGCGGTCGAACTCATCGTTGCGAGCGGTCAGGAAGATCACCGGCACCTGGCTGAAAGTGCGCAGTTCACGGCAGACCTCGAAGCCGCCCAGGTCGGGCAGGCCGACGTCCAGCACCACCACATCGGCGCCATGCTGGCGCAGCAAGGCCAGCGCTTCGCGGCCCAGCGTGCAGTGACTGGCGGCATAGCCTTCGCTGCGCAGCGCATAAAGAAGGGTGTCGGCGATGGCGGCCTCGTCTTCGACGACGAGTACCCGGGCAGGTTGGCTGGACATTGCATCAGCATAGCTGGCCTTGCTGCAGACGCCAGCGGCCGGCAGCAATCGGGACGTATTGGCCCCCTTCGGATCGGCCCCCAGCACCGCCGCGCACACAGGCGCCCAGCCGGCTCCCTCCAATGAAAACGCCCACACCACGCCGCAAGCCGTAAACTTCGCCGATGAATTATCGCCACGCCTTCCACGCCGGTAACCACGCCGACGTCCTCAAGCACATCGTCATGCTGGCGATGATCGACGCGCTCAAGCGCAAAGACTCGCCGTTCTTCGTGCTGGACACGCATGCCGGCCGCGGCCGTTACCTGCTGTCCGCCGAGGAAAGCCGCAAAACCGCCGAGATCGATGAAGGCGTGTTGCGGCTGATGACCACCCCGTCGCTGCCCGAAGTGGTGGAGCAGTACCTGCGCGCGGTGCAGGCCGACAACCCGGTCGGCGCCTTGATCTCCTACCCGGGCTCGCCGCTGTTGGCCGCGCGCGCCCTGCGCGAACAGGACCGCATGGCCGCCTGCGAGCTGCAGAAGGACGAGGTCACCGCGCTCAAGGAGCTGTTTGCCCACGACCGCCGGGTACAGGTGCACGCCGGCAACGGCTATGAAGCAATCCGCGCCTTCATTCCGCCCAAGAGCGGAGCCATCAAGATCGGCCGGGCGCTGGTGCTGATCGATCCACCGTATGAAGTGCAGGACGCCGAGTACCCGCTGATTATCTCAACTCTGCGTGAGATTCTGACCCGGATGCCTCAGGCGCAATGCGCAGTCTGGTACCCGATCAAGCAACGCCGCACCCTGCAGCCGTTTTTCCGCAAGGCGGCCGCGCTGCCGGCCAAGTCCATCCTGGTCGCCGAATTCATGGTGAGGGCCGATGACTCCCCGCTGCGTCTGAATGGTAGCGGGATGCTGTTGCTGAACCCGCCATGGCAGTTTGAACAGGTGTTGGCCCCGGCCTTGCCCGTCTTGAAGCAGTATCTGGGTGAAGCCGGTGCCTCGACCCGACTGGAGTGGCTGAAGACGCCCGAGTGACGGGCACCGCCGGCAATCTGCAGCTGCTTTGGACCGCGTTCACAGAACGTAGCACCCGCAGTGACAGAATCAGGCGACTTTGGAGGAAACGTAGTCATGGCAACTCGCAACCGCATGCCCCCGTGGCATGAAAATTTCAAGGCACCCAGCGGCCGTGAGCTGCTGATACGACCCATCCGCCCTGAAGACGGTGCGCCGCTGCAGGGCGCGTTTGCCCTGTTCGGGCCGGAAGAGGTGCGCGACAAGTTCCTGCAGTCGGTTGAATCACTGTCCGATGAGACCGCACAGCGCCTGACCCACCCGAACCCGAAAACCGAGATCGCACTGGTCGCAGCCGAGCCGCTGCCACCCGGCGAAGCGGTAGTCGGCGCGGTGGCGCGCGCCTCCATCATCCCGGGCACCCGCGATGCCGAGTACGCCATTCTGGTCAGCGGCTTCCTTGCCGGTCAGGGTCTGGGCCGGCAGTTGATGCGCAAACTGGTCAAATGGGCACGCGGCAAGTACCTGGACCGCCTGTATGGCGACATCGCCCAGGACAACGAGCCAATGCTGCAGCTGGCCGCTTCGCTGGGCTTCAAGCAGGTGCCGCACCCTTCCGCCGCCCCAGGGCTGGTGCGCATGGTGCTGGAGCTGGCTACCTAAACAGCCGTTCCAGGCTTCACCCCCGACGGGCGCCGGCAAGGCGCCTGTCGTGTTTTTGGCCTGCGCATTGCCCTGCTGCGCAAATCAGAGCTTGCCCGGACAGGCAGCAAGGGCGCATCTGGTAAAATTCGCGGTTCATGTCGCCTATTACCTACCCCATTCCGCCGCTGCCCCGTTCGGGCCAGCTCCGCGCCTGGTGGCGCGCTCCGGCTTCCAGCAGTGCGCTGGCCTGGCATGTTGCCTGCGCAGCGCAGGCGCACGCCAAGCCGCTGCTGCTGGTAACCCGCGACAACCACAGTGCGCATCAGCTGGTAGCTGATCTGCAGACCCTGTTGGGCGCAAACAGCCCGCTGCCGGTGGTGCCGTTCCCGGATTGGGAAACCCTGCCCTACGACCAGTTCAGCCCGCACCCCGACATCATTTCGCAGCGTCTGGCCGCCCTGCACCGCCTGCCGACGTTGAAGCAAGGCATCGTCGTGGTGCCGGTGCAGACTCTGCTGCAGCGGCTGGCGCCGCTGAGCTACATCGTCGGCGGCAGCTTCGACCTGAAGGTCGGCCAGCGTCTGGATATGGACGCAGAGAAGCGTCGTCTGGAAAGCGCTGGCTACCGCAATGTCGTGCAGGTCATGGACCCGGGTGATTTCGCCGTGCGCGGCGGCCTGCTCGATGTCTATCCGATGGGCGCCGAGGCGCCGCTGCGCATCGAACTGCTGGACGAGGACATCGACTCCATCCGTGAGTTCGACCCGGAATCGCAGCGCTCGCTGGACAAGGTGACGGCAGTGAAGATGCTGCCCGGCCGTGAAGTACCGATGGACGAGGCCAGCCTCAACAAGGTGCTGGCCACACTGCGCGAACGGTTCGACGTGGATACCCGGCGCAGCCCGCTGTACCAGGATCTGAAGGCTGGTCTGGCGCCTTCGGGCATCGAATACATGCTGCCGTTGTTCTTCAACCAGACCGCGACCCTGTTCGACTACCTGCCGGACGGTTTCATGACCGTGCTCGGTAGCGGCGTCAGCGAAGCCTCCGACGCATTCTGGCTGCAGACCAACAGCCGCTACGAACAGCGCCGCCACGATATCGAACGGCCGCTGCTGCCGCCAGAAGAGATCTACCAGTCGCCAGACAGCCTGCGCGAGCAGTTCAACAAACTGCCGCGCGTGGAAGTGTGTGCGACCGATCATCCGCGCGCCGCCGAGGCGCAGGCGTTGGGTGACCAGCCGCTGCAGCCGCTGCCGGTTGCGGCCAAGGATGCGCCGGCCGGGCAGGCACTGAAGTCCTTCATCGAGCATTACCCGGGCCGGGTGCTGATCGCGGCGGATTCGCCGGGACGGCGTGAGGCCTTGTTGGAAGTGTTGCAGGCGGCTGAATTGCGGCCTGAGGTTGTTGGGAGCTTCAATGACTTCCTGCCTTCCCCCATCGGGGGAAGGTGGCCCGAAGGGTCGGATGGGGGTAAGGCTGCTAGCCAAAGCAAGAGCAAGAGCGCCCTCACCCCAACCCCTCTCCCGCAGGCGGGAGAGGGGCTTGAAGGCAAAGGGGGGCTCGCGCGCTTCGCCATTACCGTTGCGCCACTGGATGACGGCTTTGCGCTCAGCGAGCCGGCCTTGGCCGTGCTTACCGAGCGCCAGCTGTTCCCCGAGCGCGCCGGACAAGCGCGGCGTACGCGGCGTGCCGGGCGTGAGCCCGAGTCCATCATCCGTGACCTGGGCGAGCTGACCGAAGGCGCGCCCATCGTCCATGAAGATCATGGCGTTGGCCGCTACCGCGGATTGATCGCGATGGATGTCGGCGGCATGCCCGGCGAATTCCTCGAGATCGAATACGCCAAGGGCGACCGCCTGTACGTGCCGGTCGCGCAACTGCACCTGATCAGCCGCTATTCCGGCGCGTCGCCGGAAACCGCGCCACTGCATTCGCTCGGTGGCGAGCAATGGGCCAAGGCCAAGCGCAAGGCTGCGGAGAAAGTCCGTGACGTTGCCGCCGAGCTGCTGGAAATCCAGGCCCGTCGCCGCGCACGCGCCGGCCTGGCGCTGGATATCGACCGCTCGCTGTACGAACCGTTCGCGGCTGGCTTCCCGTTCGAGGAAACACCCGACCAGCAGGCGGCGATCGAAGCTACCCTGCGTGACCTGCAATCCAGCCAGCCGATGGACCGCGTGGTCTGCGGCGACGTCGGCTTCGGCAAGACCGAGGTTGCACTGCGTGCTGCATTCGCTGCGGCAAGCGGCGGCAAGCAGGTTGCGGTGCTGGTACCGACCACGCTGCTGGCAGAACAGCATTACCGCAACTTCCGTGATCGCTTTGCCGATTACCCGCTGCGGGTGGAAGTGCTGTCGCGCTTCAAGACCAGCAAGGAAATCAAGGCCGAGCTGGACAAGGTCGCCGAAGGCACCATCGATGTGATCATCGGCACCCACCGGCTATTGCAGCCGGACGTGAAGTTCAAGGACCTGGGCCTGGTCATCGTCGATGAAGAGCAGCGCTTTGGCGTGCGCCAGAAGGAAGCACTGAAGGCGATGCGTGCCAATGTGCACCTGCTGACCCTGACCGCGACGCCGATCCCGCGTACCTTGAACATGGCCATGGCCGGTCTGCGTGACCTGTCGATCATCGCTACGCCGCCGCCGAACCGGCTGGCGGTGAAGACCTTCGTCACCGCATGGGACAACGCACAGCTGCGCGAAGCCTTCCAGCGCGAGTTGTCGCGTGGTGGCCAGCTGTACTTCCTGCACAACGATGTGGAGAGCATGGGCCGGATGCAGCGCGAGCTGTCCGAACTGGTACCCGAAGCACGCATCGGCATGGCCCACGGGCAGATGCCCGAGCGCGAGCTGGAACGGGTGATGCTGGATTTCCAGAAGCAGCGCTTCAATGTGCTGCTGGCCAGTACCATCATCGAGTCGGGCATCGACATCCCCAACGCCAACACCATCATCATCAACCGCGCCGACCGTTTTGGCCTTGCGCAGTTGCATCAGCTGCGTGGCCGCGTTGGTCGCTCGCATCACCGTGCGTATGCCTACCTGCTGGTGCCGGACAAACGTTCGATCACGCCAGACGCGCAGAAGCGCCTGGATGCCATCGCCTCGATGGACGAACTGGGCGCAGGCTTCACCCTCGCCACCCACGATCTGGAAATCCGTGGTGCTGGTGAGTTGCTGGGTGAAGACCAAAGCGGGCAGATGGCGGAGATCGGCTTCAGCCTGTACACCGAGCTGCTGGAACGCGCAGTACGCTCGATCAAGTCGGGCAAGCTGCCGGATCTGGATGCCGGCGAGGAAGCACGTGGCGCCGATGTCGAGCTGCATGTGCCGGCGCTGATTCCGGAAGACTACCTGCCCGATGTGCACACCCGCTTGACCCTGTACAAGCGCATCAGCTCGGCGCGTGACAGCGAGCGCCTGCGCGAGCTGCAGGTGGAAATGATTGATCGTTTCGGCCTGTTGCCGGATCCGGTGAAGCATCTGTTCGCCATCGCCGAGCTCAAACTGCAGGCCAACGAACTGGGCATCCGCAAGTTGGAGCTGGGCGAGAATGGTGGCCGCATCGTCTTCGACAGCAAGCCCAACATCGACCCGATGGTGGTGATCCAACTGATCCAGAAACAACCAAAGCTGTATCAAATGGATGGCCCGGACAAGCTGCGCATCAAACATCCTTTGCCGGAAAGCGCCGACCGCTTCAACGCCGCACGTGCGTTGTTGACCACACTGCATCCCGGCCGCGCCTGAATAAATCAATCTGTAAACATTGCGTGAAGGTGAAAGGGCGTTGAAAATAACGCCCCCTCTCTTACGCTCGCAGCCGTCCCCCACGCGGCTCCGTCATCATGTTGACCATCACCACGCCCATGGGTCTGTCGCATCCACCGGATGACAGCTCCTGCGCTATCGATGTATTGGCCGCCGCACTGGATCAGCGCGACAGCTATACCGACCACCACTGCGATCGCGTCTCGCAACTTGCCCAGGCCATGGGCCGCCGCTGCGATCTGTCCGAGGAGCGCATCGGCCATCTCGTGCTTGCCGCCCGCTTCCATGATGTCGGCAAGATCGGCATCCGTGACGACGTGCTGTTGCACCCCGGCAAACTGGACGACGACAAGATTTCGGTTATGCGCACCCATCCCGAACGCGGCGCGCGTCTATTCACTGCCACCGGCCGCAGCGACGCCAAAGCCGTTGCCACGTTGATCCGCCATCACCACGAAGCCTGGGACGGCAGTGGCTATCCGCACGGCCTGCAGGGCGAAGACATTCCACTTGAGTCGCGCATCCTGACCATCGTCGATGGCTTCGATGCGATGACCTCGCAGCGCCCGTATCGCGGCCCGATGCCGATGCAGCGTGCCATCGAGATCCTCGCCAACGACCGCGGACGCTTGATCGACCGACGCCTTTTCGGCGAGTTCATGGGCCTGCTGCGCGGTGACAGCGCGCCGGCCGCCTGAGCCGAATCGTCACAACACAGGCGACATCATCGCTACGGCGTTGCGCACCAGACGCGTGGCCAACGGCCACGCCATCACCTGCGTCAACAACACTGGCTCGGATACCGACAGATAGCCTTGCTGCCGCTGCACGATGCTGGCGGTGACTGCGCCGTCGGCGATCAGCAGATTGTTCTCGAAGTTCAATTCGAGACTGCGCCGATCCATATTGGCCGAGCCGATCAGCGCGATCTCGCCATCCACGGTCAGCGACTTGGCGTGCAGCAGGCCGAGCGGATACTCGTAGACCTCCACGCCACACTGCAGCAGATCGGCATAGGTACTGCGACTGCTCTGCCCTACCAGCCAGGAGTCATTGCGCTTGGGGAAGATCACCTGCGTGCGCACCCCGCGACGCGGTGCGGCGCAGATCGCGCGCAGCAGCGCTTCGTCCGGCACAAAGTACGGCGTGCTGATGATCAACTCATGCCGCGCCGCATAGATGCAGGCCACGAACATATCGGTCATCGCGTTGTGGCGAGTGACCGGGCCGGTTTCAAATGCCATTGCCAGACAGCCGTCTTCGAACTGCAGCGGCGGCGCTTCCACCGCATAGGCATCCAGCCCCAATTCGCCGGTTTCCGGGATCCAGCCACTGAGAAACAACCGCTGCATCTGCGCCACCACCGGCCCCTCGCAGCGCAGCAGCAGATCAATCCACGGTGCATAGCTCGGCTTGACCCGGAACTCCGGATCGGCACAGTTCTGACTGCCGCAATAAGCGATGCGGTTGTCGATGACGACGATCTTGCGGTGATCACGCAGGTCCATGCGACTGAAGGCCACGTGCTGCAGGCGGGTCAGATCATCCAGGGTGCGCACCAATTTGACCCCGGCCTGCTGCAACTCCGTCCAGCGCGGGCTGCCACTGAACGCGCGCGAGCCCAGCGCATCCACCATCACCCTGCAGGCCACACCACGTCTGGCCGCAGCAGCTACCGCGTCGGCAACGCGGCCGCCGGCACCATCATCCAGCCAGATGTAGAAGGCGATATGCACGCTCTGCTGTGCTTGGCTGATGTCCTGCACCAGCTGATCAATGGCCGCCCGGCAATCCTCCATCGGGGCGGTCGCAAGCGCTTGCGCTGCGCCCAGCAGCGCGATCCGGTTGCCCGGCTGTGGCGCAAAGCCATTGATCGATTGCGCCAGCGCGAACAAGGACGCTGCCTTGCCGTCGATTTCTACAGCTGCAGTGCCGCGCGGATCGCCCGCCGCCTGCAGCATCCGAACGGTTTGCCGCAAACGTCGCGCACGCGCATGCCCAATGCTGGTTTCGCCCAATAGCAGATAGGCGAACATGCCCAGCAGTGGCGCCAGCATGATGACCGCCACCCACGCCGCGCGCGACGCCGGGGCACGATTGGATCGGGTCAGCGCACGCGCAGCAACCAGCAAGTGCGCGATGAAAACCTGAACGCTCATCCCCCATTGAATGGGAGCCTGGGGCCAGCCCAACTCAAATACCATGCTGCTCCTCCCACACCATGACGGCACAAGGCAGATCAATAGCATGCCCGCTGTCCTTAGGTGATCAGCACGCGCTTCCCTGTCGGGCCAACGGCAGATAAACCGAGCATTGCGACAAACGCCATCGCTCGCAATTCTTCACCAATCGCGAAGGCTCGCCGGTGCCTGCTATGCCGGCAGGCAGCCGGGCCGTCCGGCTGCGAGGAGAACGTGATGCGCGTGTCCCAATCAGCACAAATGATACTGACAGCGGTTTTACTCACTGGTGGCTATTCATTGGCACTGGCCGCACCACCGGCTGACACCACCTTGCCAAGCTTTACGCAGTTGGACAAAGACAAGGACGGCATCGTCACCTTGTCCGAAATCGATGTCTATCCGCCTGGTGTTGCTGCGCGACTGCACCACTGCGACAGCAACAAGGATCACAAGCTGAGCCAACAGGAGTACGCGCAATGCACGGCCAGCGCCCATCCACATACACCGGCCAAGTAAGCTAGTTCACGCAATGCCTCAGAGCGGCAACCAGGGCGTCTGCGCCAATGCTGATTGCAGATGGACCATCAGCACATCGGACTGCTCCAGTTGCTGTTTGCCGATTGCAGCCAACGGCCAGATACCGGAGGCATTGAATGCCACCGCGCCGTTGAAGCGGCCCAGCGCCGACAACTGCACTTCGACTTGGGCCTGTGGCTGACCGAGCTCGGTCAAACCATCGATCAGCAGACGCTCGGTGCTGCCACGCAGCGCCGACGCCTGTGGCCAGCACACCTGCGCGCCATCCCAGAACGCAAGGTTCCAGGTCGTGCCCTCACTGATGCGGCCTTGTGTATCGATAAACAACGCGTCATCGAACCCCCGCTGCAATGCCTGTCGCCGCAACTGGAACAGCGGGAACGTACCCACATGTTTGATATGCGCCAACTCGCGCTGATAGCGCAGCGGCAGCACAGAGCGCGCAAGCGCCGGAATCTGGGCCGGCGCTCCGATGCCGATCATTACATCCACCGGCACCGCACGCAGTGGCTGGCGGAAATCAAACTGCCGCGAGAACACCGTGATCCGCACCGATGCGTCTGGCGTATCCAGCTGCCGCAATGCCTGCTGCAGCCAAACCAGTACCTGCGCGCAATCCAGCTCAACCTCGAACAACTCGCGTGTGCCCTGCTGCAAGCGCTCAAGGTGCAGCGCCCAGCCCTGCACCGCACCAGCGCGCACCTGCAGTGAAGTGAAGTGTCCGTAATTGACCAGCGCCGCGCTCAACACGCCGGCATCAGCCAGTTGCCCGTTGCAGAACAGCACCGTCATGGCCGCGTCTGCGCCTGCGCCCACATCGCGCGCAGGATCTGCGCCGCAGGTGCGCGCCTGACCATCCATGCCGACTGCCCCGCCCATGCCTGCATCGCATCGAGCTGGTTGCCGGCGCCGGCCTGCTTGCGCATGCCGGCGGTCAGTCCACGCTGCACCGGATAGGGCCGTGGCGCTGGCGCATCGGCCGCCTCGGCTGCGCGCACGTAAGCTGTATCCAAGGCGCGCCCAAGTCGGCCACTGAATGCCCGCGTCGTGCGCGTCGCTTCGGGCTCGGCAACCGCCAGCGCCTGCTTCCACGCTGCGGGAATATCGGATTCATCGGCGGCCAGGAACGCCGTACCCACCTGCACCGCGCTGGCACCCAACATCAGGGCGGCAGCGACACCACGACCATCGGCAATGCCGCCAGCGGCGATCACCGGCACACTCAGGTGGTCGACCAGACGTGGCAACAAGGCGAACAAACCGACCATCTGTCGTTCGGCCTGCGCCGCATCAAACGCACCGCGATGGCCACCCGCCTCCATGCCCTGCGCAACCACCGCATCGGCACCGGCGGCCTGCGCCTGCAGCGCTTCACTCAAGGTGGTGGCGCAGACGAACCAGGCAATCCCAGCGGCCTGCAGTCGTGCGACCTGCGCAGCAGAAAACACACCCATGATGGTTGAAGCCACCGCCGGCCGGGCGGCAATCAGCGCATCGAACTGGGCATCAAAATCGGCCGGACCCGCATCGCCTGCTTCTGCTGCGACCTGCGGCCCCCATTGCGCAAGAAATTCACGTGTAGCCGCTTCAGCCGCGGGATCACGCAACGGGGCAGGATCCGGCACCCACAGATTGATCTGTGCCGGCCCCTGCGACTGCTGGCCAAATGCATGCATCCACTGGCTGATCTGTTCCGGCGTGGACAGCACGGCGCCCATTGCGCCCATGCCGCCGGCATTGGCAACCGCGGCAGACAGCGGCACCGGGCAGGCGCCGGCCATCGGCGCAAGCAGGATCGGAAGTTCAAGACCGAAGCGTTGGCAGAACGCTTCGGTCCGGGCAGAAATGACGGCGTTGTGCATGGCGGTGACCGTGCCGCCGGTGCCTATGCCACTCAGCGTAGCGAGAGGGCGTAGGAACGCACCAGCTGGCTGTCCATCTCTTCGTTGAAGGTGAAGTTCACATACTGCGCATCATCGGCGGGGAAATCTACTTCCACCCGCGAGCGGCCAATTTCGGCACCCGACTCGTCCAGTGCGCGCGCAAGGAATGCTCCCTTGTAAGGCTTGGTTGCCACTACATACACCGAGGCATCCTTGGAGCCCATGCCGCGGCTCTTGCCCAAGGTCACGGTCATCCCATTGCTGACAATTTCCGGCGCCACATCGAGCTTGAGCGACATGCGTTTGTCGACGCCTTCGCCCAGGCCAGCGACGAAATCGGTAGCGGTGCCGCTGATCGCGCTGCCGGCTTTCTGTGAGATCGAGCGGTCCTCACCACACGCGCTCAGCGCCAACACTGCCAATACCAGATACATCCTGTTCTTCATGCACCACTCCCTGTTCAACCGGTTGGAATCAAACGTTATCAACGGAACGGCAGGCCGCCCTTGCCACCCATGGCGCCGAGCATGCCCTTCATGTTGCGCATCATGCCCTTCATGCCGCCACCGGCCAGCTTGCCCATCATCTTTTCCATCTGCATGTACTGCTTCATCAGCTTGTTGACGTCGGCCGGCTGAGTGCCAGAGCCACGCGCGATGCGGGCACGACGCGAGCCATTGAGCAGACCCGGGTTGCGGCGCTCCTTCTTGGTCATCGAGCCAATGATGGCGATCATGCGCGGCACTTCCTTGCTCTGGCTGACCTGCGCCTTGAGGTGCTCGGGAATCTGCCCCAGGCCCGGCAGCTTGTCCATCAGGCCGCCGATGCCACCCATGTTCTGCATCTGCTCCAGCTGGTCGCGCATGTCGTTCAGATCGAACTTCTTGCCCTTGGCGACCTTCTCGGCCAGCTTCTGAGCCTTGTCCTTGTCGACCTGCTGCTCAACCTGCTCGACCAGCGACAGCACGTCGCCCATGTCGAGGATGCGGCTGGCCACACGTTCCGGATGGAACACATCCAGGCCATCGACCTTTTCGCCGGTACCGGTGAACTTGATCGGCTTGCCGGTGATGTAGCGAACACTCAGCGCGGCACCGCCACGGGCGTCACCGTCGGTCTTGGTCAGCACCACGCCGGTCAGCGGCAGCGCCTCACCGAAGGCTTTGGCGGTGTTGGCGGCGTCCTGGCCTGTCATGGCATCGACCACGAACAGGGTTTCGGCCGGGTTGACCGCGGCGTGCAGGGCCTTGATCTCGGCCATCATCGCTTCGTCGATGGCCAGGCGGCCGGCGGTATCGACCAGCAGCACGTCGGCGAACGACTTGCGCGCGTCGTCGATGGCGGCGCGCACGATGTCCACCGGCTTCTGGTCCGGGCTGGACGGGAAGAACAGCACGCCGACCTGCTCGGCCAGGGTCTTCAACTGCTCGATGGCGGCCGGACGGTACACGTCGGCAGAGACCACCATCACCTTCTTCTTGCGCTTTTCCTTCAGGTGCTTGGCCAGCTTGCCGACCGTGGTGGTCTTACCGGCACCCTGCAGGCCCGCCATCAGGATGATGGCCGGCGCTGGCACATTGAGGTTCAGGTCGGTGGCCTGCGCGCCCATGACGGCGGTCAGCTCATCGCGCACCACTTTGATCAGCGCCTGACCTGGGGTCAGCGACTTGAGCACCTCTTGGCCAACCGCGCGGACCTTGATCTTCTCGATCAGTGCCTGCACCACCGGCAGGGCCACATCGGCCTCCAGCAGGGCGATGCGCACCTCACGGGTGGCCTCGCGGATGTTTTCTTCAGTCAGGCGGCCGCGCCCACGCAGGCGCTCGATGGTGCCGGAAAGGCGCTGGGTCAGTGACTCGAACATGCGACGGAACCTGCGGAAATCGTGGAAACAGAGACAGTTAGTATAACGGCCAGCCGCCGCCACCGCCGGTTCAGATCGCCAGCAGCGGGCCTGTATGCGAAACTGCATCGATGACAATCGTTCTCATCGCCGCCGCACTCTACCTGGTGTCCACCGCCCTGCTGATCCGCGGGCTGGCCGGCGAGCGCAGTCCACCCCCACGCAGCTGGCTGCTGCCTACCATCGCCGCGGTGCTGCTGCACGCTGGTTACCACCTGTTGGTGGCGATGAACACCGCTGGCGGCCCGGACATGCACTTCTTCGCGGCACTGTCGCTGGTAGGCCTGGGCATGGCGGCATTGACCGCCGTGGTTGGCGCGCGCGGCAGGATGTCAGCACTGGGCGTGGTGGTGTTCCCGATGGCGGCGATCCTGCTGCTGGCCTACCACGGCTACGGCCATGAACCGAGCAAGTTGCTGGGCTGGCGTCTGGCCACCCACGCCTGGCTTGCGCTGCTGGCCTACGCCACGCTGAGCGTGGCGGCGCTGTTGGCGATCATGCTGTGGCTGCAAGAGCGGGCCTTGCGCCGCCGCGACTTCCGCCCCTGGCTGCGCGCCCTGCCGCCACTGGCCGACCTCGAGACCCTGCTGTTCCGCACGATCACGGTCGGCTTCTGCCTTCTGACCCTGACCCTGCTGACCGGCGTGCTGTTCGTCGACAACCTGCTGGCACAGAAGCTGGTGCACAAGACCGTGCTCAGCGTGCTGTCGTGGATCGTATTCGGCACCTTGCTGATCGGCCGCCGCCGTTACGGCTGGCGCGGCAGCAAGGCCGTGCACTGGACCCTGACCGCGATGGCGCTGCTGCTGCTGGCGTTCTTCGGCAGCCGCTTCGTGATCGAGCTGGTGCTGGGCCGCGGCTAAGCCATTCCCTGGCAATGGGCATTGCGTTGCGCCCCCGGTAGTGCCGAGCCATGCTCGGCAAGGGCCTTCCCAGCAATACATCAGCCCACCGCCATCTTGTAGGAGCGGCATAAGCCGCGAAGCTGGCGGCAATGAAATTGCAGGCCTCTTTGGATCGGATCGGCTATCGGCTTCGCGGCTTACGCCGCTCCTACAAACTAGGCATTTAGTAAAGCCCCTGCCGAGCATGGCTCGGCACTACAGCCACCGATTATTCCATCGCTGCTTCCAGCGCCTGCGACAGCCGCTCCACCGCAATCACTTCCATGCCCTTCACCGTGCCGGCCTTCGGCGCATTGGCCTTGGGCACGATCGCGCGCTTGAAACCATGCGTGGCTGCTTCGCGCAGGCGATCCTCACCATTGGGCACCGGGCGGATCTCGCCGGACAAACCTACTTCGCCGAAGGCAATGGTCTTCTCCGCCAGCGGCCGGTCCTGCAGCGAGGACAGCACCGCCAGCAGCACCGGCAGATCGACGGCGGTCTCCTGCACACGGATACCACCGACCACATTCACGAACACGTCCTGGTCACCGACCAACACGCCGCCATGGCGGTGCAGCACCGCCAGCAGCATCGCCAGCCGGTTCTGCTCCAGACCCACCGCCACCCGCCGCGGGTTGGACAACGGCGATGAATCCACCAGCGCCTGCACCTCCACCAGCAACGGACGGGTGCCTTCGCGGGTCACCATCACGCAGCTGCCGGGCTGGCGGGTACTGCCACCGGACAGGAAGATAGCCGAAGGATTGGGCACTTCCTTCAAGCCCTTCTCGCCCATCGCGAACACGCCCAGCTCATTGACCGCACCAAAGCGGTTCTTGAAGGCGCGCAGGATGCGGAAGCGGCTGCCACTTTCACCTTCGAAATACAGCACCGCATCCACCATGTGCTCAAGCACACGCGGGCCGGCAATGCCGCCCTCCTTGGTGACATGGCCGACCAGAAACACAGCCGTACCGGTTTCCTTGGCAAAGCGGACCAGCCGCGCCGCACTCTCGCGCACCTGACTGACCGAACCCGGCGCGGCCGTCAGCGCCTCGGTCCACAGCGTCTGCACCGAGTCGGCGACGATCAGCTTGGGCCGCGCCTTCACCGCGTGCGCCAGAATGTTCTCGACACCGGTCTCGGACAGCGCGTTGATGCCCTCCAGCGGCAGGTCCAGGCGCACGGCGCGGCCAGCCACCTGCGAAAGCGACTCCTCACCGGTGACGTACAGCACCGGCAAGCTGCTGGCCATCTTGGCCACCGCCTGCAGCAGCAGGGTGGACTTGCCGATACCCGGGTCACCGCCAACCAACACCACCGCGCCTTCCACCAGCCCACCACCCAGCACCCGGTCGAACTCGCTGATGCCGGTGGAAACCCGCAGGTGTTCGGTCTGCTGTACATCCTTCAAGGCGGTGATCTTCGGCGCCTCGACCTTGCCGGCCCAGCCGCTGCGGCGTGCTGCCGGCGCCTTTGCCGAGGCGGCGGTCTCGAGCACGATCTCGCTCAGCACGTTCCATACACCGCATTCGGTGCATTGGCCCTGCCACTTGCTGTACTCGGCGCCACATTCGCTGCAGACGTATGCACTGCGGGTCTTGGCCATGAAAATTCCTATCTGCGTCAGCGCCGCAGGATAGCCCACCGATGTCGCAAGGGCTGCGACAACTAAAGTCCCCGCCGCCGCTGCCGCTAGTTAAGTGGGGCTCTGCTCCGTCTTGATGCTCCAGGAATCCGCATGATCGGCAGTTACAATCAGGGCCTCGTCGTCGTCTCGCTGTTGGTAGCGATCCTTGCCTCGTACACCGCGCTGGACATGTCCGCGCGCGTTGCCAGCAGCCAAAGCCGCAGGGCTGCACGCATCTGGCTGGTGGGCGGCGCCGTGGCGATGGGGCTGGGCATCTGGTCGATGCACTTCATCGGCATGCTGGCTTTCAAGCTGCCGATCCCGGTCGGCTACGACCTGTTCCTGACCGCCTGCTCGCTGGCCGCCGCCGTTGCCGCTTCCATGTATGCGCTGTGGCTGGTATCGCGGCAACGGCTGCTAGTCAGCCGCCTGCTGGCAGGTGCGGTACTGATGGGACTGGGCATCGCCGCCATGCACTACATCGGCATGGCGGCAATGCGGATGCAGCCAGGCATCGACTACGACCCTGCTTGGTTCATCGCCTCGATCCTGATCGCCATTGGCGCCTCGGCAGCGGCATTGTGGATCGCGCAGCGCCTGCGCCATGAGCAGCCCCGCCTGTTGCCGATGCGCCTGCTGGCATCACTGGTGATGGGTGTGGCCATCGTCGGCATGCACTACACCGGCATGGCTGCCGCACGCTTCCCCGCTGGCAGCGTCTGCGGCGCCATCAGCGCCGGCGGGCTGGATACGCACCTGCTCGCAGGCTTGGTCATCGTCACCACCATTGCCACCCTGGCGGTCGCCCTGCTGGCCTCGGTATTCGACGGCCAGATGCGCCTGCGCACGGGCCTGCTGGCCCATTCGCTGGCCAACGCCAATGAAAAGCTAGTGCAGGCCGCGCTGCACGACCCGCTGACCCAACTGCCCAACCGGGTGCTACTGCAGGACCGCATTGAGCGTGCGATCGAAAAAGCCGACCGCAGCGGGTTCGGCCTGGCCTTGATGTTCTGTGACCTGGACGGTTTCAAGAACGTCAACGATGCCTACGGCCACCAGCTCGGTGACCGCCTGCTGGTGCAGTTCAGCAGAAAAGTCAGCGCCTTGCTGCGCAGCCAGGACACCTTCGCTCGCCTCGGCGGCGATGAATTCGTCATCGTGATGGCCATCGATACGCCCGACGATGCCGCGCTGATGGCCGAGCAGATCAGCGCCGCCATCAGCGAGCCTTTCCTGATCGACAATGCCGAGCTGCTGGTGAGCACCAGCATCGGCATCGCGCTGTATCCGGAAGATGCCAGCAACGAACGCGAGTTGATGATGCATGCCGATGCGGCGATGTATCACGTCAAGCACAGCGGCCGGAACGGCCACGCGTTCTTCACCTCGACCATGCAGGCCGGCACGCGCCAGCGCCTGCGTCTATTGCAGGACCTGCGCCACGCCACCGCGCGTAATGAACTGGTGCTGCACTACCAGCCCAAGTTCCCGGCCGGCGGCAGCCGCGCCAATGGCGCTGAAGCATTGCTGCGTTGGAACCATCCGGAGCTGGGCCTGCTGTCGCCCGATGTGTTCATTCCCGTTGCCGAGCGCAGCGGCCTGATCATCCCTATCGGCGAATGGGTGCTGGACGCGGCCTGCGCACAGCTGCGTAGCTGGCATGACGCCGGCAACACGGATTGGTCGATGGCAGTGAATCTGTCGCCGTTGCAATTCGCCTCGCCGACGCTGGTCGAAACCGTGCATGACGCGCTTCAGCGACATGCGCTGGACCCGCGCCAGCTGACCCTGGAAGTGACCGAAAGCACCGCGATGAAAGATGTGGACGCCAGCCTGCAGATGCTTGAAGCCCTGACCGCGATGGGCGTACGCATCGCCATCGATGATTTCGGCACCGGTTATTCCAGCCTGCTTTATCTCAAGCGCATGCCAGCCACGGAACTCAAGATCGACCGCGCCTTCGTCCGCGACCTGGAGCACAACAGCGAGGATGCGGCCATCGTGTCCTCGATCATCGCGTTGGGCCGCACGCTGCAATTGCAGGTGGTCGCCGAAGGCGTGGAAACCGAGGCGCAGCGCAATTTCCTCGGCGAACTTGGTTGTGATGTGTTGCAGGGCTACCACTTGGGCCGGCCGGTGGCGGCAGCGGATTTCATCAGCAGCAACGGCTGAAGCCAGGCCGCAACTGCGCGTAGTGCCGAGCCATGCTCGGCGGGGGCTTCACCAATAATTTCAAATCGCTTGTAGGAGCGGCGTAAGCCGCGAAGCTGGTGGATCACCAGATCTCAAGAATGCCGATTCCTGAAGGCATTCCTGCTTCGCGGCTTACGCCGCTCCCACAACCACGGCTGGCTGATGGCTTGTTGGGAACGCCCTTGCCGTGCATGGCTCGGCACTACAGAAAGGCCGCAAAAACAAAGGCCGCCTTGCGGCGGCCTTTGCTGTGCATCAAGCGATCAAACCGCTCAGTGCATCATGTGGTGATTCATGTTCCACATGACCCACAGCGTGCCCAGCACGATGATGCCGATCACCACCAGGGTGAACATGCCGGCGTTGACGTTCCAGCGGGCAGCCGAGGAACGGTCAAGGTGCAGGAAGAACACCAGGTGCACCAGCAGCTGCAGGATGCCTGCAACCACGATCACCGCGCCGGTGGCGAAGCTGGACATGCCACCGCTCATCACCACCCAGAACGGGATGATGGTGAGCACGGCAGCCAGCACGAAGCCGATCAGGTAAGACTTGACGCTGCCGTGGCTCTCGCCAGCGGCACCGTGTGCATGATTGTCATGTGCGGACATTACATCGCTCCCGACAGATAAACGACAGAGAACACGCCAATCCAGACCAGATCCAGGAAGTGCCAGAACAGGCTCAGGCACGCCATGCGGGTCTTGTTGCGCGGGGTCAGGCCATCCTGCTTGAGCTGGACGAACATCACCGCCAACCACAGCAGACCAGCGGTCACGTGCAGACCGTGGGTACCAACCAGGGCGAAGAACGCCGACAGGAAGGCACTCTTGTCCGGGCCGTGGCCGTTATGGATCAGGTGGTTGAACTCCCAGATTTCCATGCCCATGAAGCCGGCACCCAGCAGCCAGGTGATGGCCAGCCAGAAGAACATCAGGCCCTTCTTGGACTGGTGCATGGCGATCATGCCCAGACCGAAGGTCAGCGAGGACACCAGCAGCAGCGCGGTTTCCCACGCTACGAACGGCAGCTCGAACAGGTCCTTGGCCGACGGGCCACCATTGGTGCCGCCGGACAGAACCACATACGTCACGAACAGGGTGGCGAAGATGAGCAGATCGCTCATCAGGTACACCCAGAAACCGAAGACGGTGTTCTCGCTGGTGTCGTGATGCTCGTGATGGTCATCGCCATGGTCCGCAGCGTGCGCTGCGGAACCGTGGGTCATCGTGTGGGCGTTCGTGCTCATGCCTTCACCTCGGTCTTCACCAAGCCCTGAGCTTCCAGGTGCTTACGGTGTTCGTTCTCGATACGTTCCACCTCGGCAGCCGGCACCCAGTAATCCACGTCCTTGTCGAAGGTACGGTAGATGAAGGTGGCGATCATGCCGACCAGGCCGATGATGGCCAGCACCCACATGTGCCAGACCATCGCAAAGCCCAGCACCAGGCTGAACGCGCCGATGACAACACCGGTACCGGTGTTCTTCGGCATGTGGATGTCGCTGTACTTGGCCGGCTTCTGCCAGGCTTCGCCGCGCTGCTTGCGGTGCCAGAATTCGTCCAGCTCCTCACCCTTGGGCAGGGTGGCGAAGTTGTAGAACTGCACCGGGGAAGCGGTTTCCCACTCCAGGGTACGGGCATCCCACGGATCGCCAGTCAGGTCAGCATTCTTCTTGCGGTCGCGGATGGACACGGCGATCTGGATCACCTGGCACAGGATGCCCAGGGCGATGATCGCAGCACCAATCGCAGCAACCACGAAGTACGGCTGGTAGTCCATGTTCGGGTAGCTCTGCATACGACGCGTAGCACCCATGAAGCCCAGTGCGTACAGCGGCATGAAGGCCACATAGAAGCCGATGAACCAGCCCCAGAACGCACGCTTGCCCCAGGTTTCATTCAAGGTGAAACCGAACATCTTCGGCCACCAGTAAGTGATACCGGCAAACATGCCGAACACCACGCCGCCGATGATGACGTTGTGGAAGTGGGCAATCAGGAACAGCGAGTTATGCAGCACGAAGTCGATGGCCGGGATCGCCAACATCACGCCGGTCATGCCGCCGATGGTGAAGGTGACCATGAAGCCGATCGTCCACAACACCGGCGAGGTGAAGTGCACGCGGCCGCGGTACATCGTGAACAGCCAGTTGAAGATCTTCACGCCGGTCGGGATCGAGATGATCATCGTCGTGATGCCGAAGAAGGCATTGACGTTGGCACCCGAGCCCATGGTGAAGAAGTGGTGCAACCACACCAGGAACGACAGCACACCGATCGCACAGGTGGCGTAGACCATGCCCTTGTAGCCGAACAGGGTCTTGCGCGAGAACGTGGCGATCACTTCAGAGAACACACCGAATGCCGGCAGCACCAGGATGTAGACCTCGGGGTGACCCCAGATCCAGATCAGGTTGATGTACAGCATGGCGTTGCCGCCACCATCGTTGGTGAAGAAGTGCGTACCCAGGTAACGATCCAGGGTCAGCAGCACCAGGGTGATGGTCAACACCGGGAAGGCAGCAATGATCAGCAGGTTGGTGACCAGAGCGGTCCAGCTGAACACCGGCATGTGCATCAGCTTCATGCCCGGGCTACGCATCTTGAGGATGGTGATGAAGAAGTTGATACCGCTCAGCGTGGTACCCAGGCCTGATACCTGCAGCGCCCAGATGTAGTAATCCATACCTACGCTTGGACTGTATTCCAACCCTGACAAGGGTGGGAACGCCAACCAACCGGTCGCGGCGAATTCACCGATCCATAGCGAGATCATCATCAGGCCGCAGCCTGCGACGAACAGCCAGAAGCTCAGCGAGTTCAGGAACGGGAAGGCAACGTCGCGGGCACCAATCTGCAGCGGCACCACCAGGTTCATCAAACCAGTGATCAGCGGCATGGCCACGAAGAAGATCATGATCACGCCGTGGGCGGTGAAGATCTGGTCGTAGTGGTGTGGCGGCAGATAGCCTTCAGCGCCGCCAGCAGCAACCGCCTGCTGGGCACGCATCATGATCGCGTCGGAGAAGCCGCGCAGCAGCATCACGAACGCCACGATCAGGTACATCGCGCCGATCTTCTTGTGGTCCACCGAGGTGAACCACTCCTTCCACAGGTAGCCCCACAGCTTGAACTTGGTGACCGCGGCTACTACAGCCAGGCCGCCCAGCATCGCGCCGATGAGGGTGGAGAGCACGATGGGATCGTGCGGCAGTGAATCAAGAGAGAGTTTTCCAAGCATCGTCATTCTCCCGAGGTGCCGTGGCCGGCATGTGCGGCTTCGGCGGGCTCGTTGGCATTGTGACCGGCGTGGCCGTCAGCCTCGGCGGCAGCAGGAGCAGCGGCGGCAGGAGCGTCATGGCCCATGGCGGCGTGATCCATCGCGTCGTGGCCCATCGCAGCGTGGTCCATGGCTTCGGGCTGCATCGCCTCGTGGCCAGCACCTTCGTGCGACATCTTCTTGCCATCGTGCTTCATGCCGAAGTGGTGATTCTCACCGGCGTGCTTGGCAATGATGGTGTTGAACAGGCCCTTCTCGGTGCTGCCGTAATAGGTCACCGGGTACCAGTCGTGGTTCTTCTCGGCACCCAGTTCGGCGAAGGACTTCTGGTCCAGCACCTTGGCGTCGCCACGAACCTTGGCCAACCAGGCCTGGTATTCCTCATTGCTCACCGCATGTGCGGTGAAGTGCATCTTGCTGAAGCCGGCGCCGCTGTAATGCGAGGACAGGCCTTCATAGCTGCCAGCTTCGTTGGCAACCAGATGCAGCTTGGTCTCCATGCCGGCCATCGAGTAGATCATGCTGCCCAGATGCGGAATGAAGAACGCGTTCATCACCGTATCGGCGGTGATCTTGAAGTTCAGCGGGGCATCAACCGGGAAGGTCAGCTCGTTGACCACGGCGATGTTTTCTTCCGGGTAGACGAACAGCCACTTCCAGTCCAGCGAGATCGCTTCAATCACCACCGGCTTGGTATCGGACTCCAGCGGCTTGTACGGATCCAGCGCGTGCGAAGAACGCCAGGTCAGCACGGCCAGGACCAGGATGATCATGCACGGGATCGACCAGACCACCACTTCGATGGCGGTGGAGTGAGACCAGTTGGGCTCGTAACGGGCCTTGGTGTTGGATGCGCGGTACTTCCACGCGAACACCAGCGTCAGCACGATCACAGGAATGACCACCAGCAACATCAGCACCGTACAGGTGATCAGCAGCGTGAGTTCATCCCGGGCGATCTGGCCCTTGGGGTCAAACAAGGCCCAGTCGCAGCCCGTCATCATGACGGCCATAGCGACAATGAGGCCCGGACGCAAAAAGCGTCCAAGAGTTTTCAACGGAATCATCGGTCGATCCAATTGCGAGGGAGAGCCGGATCTGGCAAGCCCATACATGCAAACGCAAACGAGCGCCCGGGGATTGCCCACCGGGAGACATGTAGGGGGTTGTCAGATTTCAGCCCCGCAATTTTAGGCCTTCACACGCCACTTAAGAAAGGGATTGACAATGATTTCGCGCAGCAAAAGCGGGCAATCCCGTGCGACACGTTGTCGCACCTGGGTGGTGCATGAGGCAGATTCGGCAAAGCCCCGCACTGATCACAGCGGGGCTCGACCCTGCTCCATCTTCTCCCGCATGGGCGTCGAGCGTTTTCAGATGGCATGGACGCGCCCATCCAGGCCGCACCTGACATCAATGAATGCGGCTGCCCGCACAACCATGACCGCCAGACGCGTTCAGGTTTATGAGCACAATACCCCCGCGCAACATCACATGTTCAACTGCATATCGCCAGAGCAGCACCCGGCGCAGTCACAGGCATCTCGATATGAGCAGCGCCCGGTGCAGCGATTCCTGTCGCTATCAGCATCACCCAAGCAATGCACCCAGCAACCTACCACCTGCACGCAAGTAACCACCCACGGGCACCCAAAGAAAAGGCCCGCACAAAGCGGGCCTGATCTGGTGCCGGAAATAGGAATCGAACCTACGACCTACGCATTACGAATGCGCCGCTCTACCAACTGAGCTATTCCGGCGAAGTCGCGAATTGTAGGCAAAAGGAGCAGCTGCGGTCAATCCACCGGTTGCATGGGACTATCCAGAGGCTCAGGACAACTATCACTGCCCCCCCACGCGAGTGCCACGGGGAGGCAGCCAAACCGGATTGAGGGAACAATCACGGTGCACGATCCAAGGCGCTCACTATCGCCCCAACCGCCGCGCCGCCGCCAACCGATACGCCCGCAGCCGCGCATGCAACATCGGGTCCCCGGCAAAACCTATCCCCGCCGGCAACAGCGCCGGGTCGAAGGCCTCTTTGCGCTGCGTGGCCTGCTGCGGCAGCAACCGCTCCAGCCAGATATGGCCCAGCGCGAACGATGGCGCGGCCGGGTCCCAGCCGCGGGTGATGTCGGTCGGGTCCTCGCCTTCGGGCACCGGGGTGAACAGCAGGGCGAATACCACGCTGCCTTTGGACAGTTCCCCGCGCATACGCTTGTCCAGGTAATCAGGGCCATCCGGCGGTGCGCGGGCGACGTAGGGTTTGGTCGCGCGCACACTGAGGCGCCCGATCCGGGCATGCCCGTCCGTGGCGATCAGCCGATAGGCGTGCAGCATGTGGTAGTCCAAGGCGCTGAAGCTGCTGGTCACTGCGCCCGCACGCAACTCCTCGAAATGAGCCACCGCCGGGCAACCCACCATCTGTGCAGCCAACGTCGCTGGCGAGCGCTCGCGATGATTCAGCGCGTTCAAAAAGGTGAGAAACGCTTCCGGGTCACCGGCTGGAAAGCCCTCCAGCGAATGCCCGACCAGCACCATCGCCGCTTTGTTGCCGATCCGCAGCGCGAGGCCGCGCGGCTCGCCTGCGGGGTTGCGTTGATCGATATGCGGATTGGCGCCCGAGCTTGAGAAGCGCGCGAGCACGCGCAGATCCTCGCCACCGAATACCGCGGCCATGCAGAACTGCGATGCGGTCGAAGTGGCGCGGAAGTGCCCTTCCACCAGCAGGCCGCGCGCATGATTTACTCGACCACCGGCCGCAGCTCTTGCCCCGAATTGCAGGGCAGCGAACAACGCCTGCGACATGTCTGTCGCCATTGCCATGTCCTCGCACCGCAACACCCTGGCAGCAAACTCAGCTCGCGGATGTGCGGCACTGTTCAGCGCTCGACCAGACCTGGACGGAGCGCGATGTGTTTGTACTCAAGAAAATCCTCCAGCGCGGCCAATCCATTGAGCCGCCCCAGCCCTGACTGTTTGAAACCGCCCTCCTCCGTGCCGTCAAACACCCGTGCCCAGTCGTTGATCCAAACCGAGCCGGCATCAAGTGCCTCAGCCACGCGTAGTGCGCGGTCCACGTCGCGCGTCCATACGCTGGCAGCCAAGCCGTATTCGTTGTCATTGGCCAGGCGGATCGCCTGCGCCTCGTCACTGAAGCGCTGGATGGTGAGCACCGGGCCGAAGGTTTCCTGCTGAATGATCGGCAGCGCGTTGTCGAACACTTCCAGCAAGGCCGGACGGAAGAAGGCACCTTTGCGCAACGCTCCAGTAGTGATCGGTCCGCCGCGTTCAACCACGATCGCGCCGGAACTGATCGCCTCCTGCACAATCGCATCTACCCGTTCCACGTTTGCGCGATCAATCAGCGGTCCCATGTCGCTGCTCGGGTCAGCCGCAGGCCCTACCTTGACCATGCGCAGCCGTGCGCCCATGCCATCACGCACCGCATCGTAGATGTGGTCATGCACGAGCAGCCGCGAGCCGGTCATGCAGAACTGTCCGCTGAAGACCGTCAATGCTTTTTCTATCACCGGCAGCGCCTGGCCCAGGTCTGCGTCTTCAAACAGGATCATCGGCGTCTTGCCACCCAACTCCATACCGAAGCGCTTCAGGTGTTTTGCACCCGTGCTGCTGATCGCCCGGCCGGTGCGGGTCGAACCGGTGAAGCTCACCACCGGCACCTGCGGTGCGTCCACCAGATAGCTGGCCCCCTC
This sequence comes from Stenotrophomonas sp. STEN035, assembly GCF_056759935.1. Taxonomy (NCBI): domain Bacteria; kingdom Pseudomonadati; phylum Pseudomonadota; class Gammaproteobacteria; order Lysobacterales; family Lysobacteraceae; genus Stenotrophomonas; species Stenotrophomonas sp. STEN035. Next base: position 199,188 of record NZ_JBRRDY010000001.1, on the reverse strand, counting down.
GGGGCCACTTTCAAAGAACAGATTGATCACCCCACGCGGCAAGGATTCGGCTTCGCCCATGATCTTGGCCATGGTGCTGGCGGTCTGCGCTACCTGCGAAGGCAATTTGATCACCGCGGTGCAACCGGCAGCCAGCGCTGGTGCCAATGAGCGTATGGTCAATACAACGGGCGAATTCCACGGCGCGATCACCGCTGCCACACCCATGGGCTGGCGCAGGACCATTGACAGCCGGCCCGGTTTTGGCCGCAACGCGCGGCCTGCTTCCAACATCGCCGTCGCCGCCGAATAGCGCAGTTTGCTCGGCACCATGTCCAGTTCAAACGCGGCCTCCGCAGCGACCTTGCCGTTCTCCAGCGACAGGATCTCGGCCAAGCGATCGCGGTTGCGCTCGAATGCCTGCGCCAGCTGTTCCAGCACCCGCGCACGCAACTCGTGGTCGTGCGCCCACAGGGTCTGCTGGAAGGCCTGTGATGCCGCAGACACCGCCGCCATCGCTGCAGCGCGACCATTGTCCGGATAACTGCCGATCACCTCATAGGTCGCCGGATTGATCGACTCCTTCAGCACACCGTCAAAGCGCGGTATGCCGTTGATCCAGTTGGCGGCGCGGCGCAATTGCTCTGGTGATTTAGTTGCCCCGTTCATGGGACCTCCACGCGTTGTTTACTCATGATCGGCAGGGCCGCGCCTGACTCGCAGCCAGTGACGCTGCACTGCAGACAACAGCAGCTCCACCAACGGCGCGCTGATATTGACCACGATCGGCACGATGATCAGCGTCGATCCCATTACCCGCAGTGGCAGCGGCCAATGCCGGAAATGTGGGCCCAACAGACTCAACACCGTCAGCACGGTTGGATACACCGCCAGCCAGATCAGCGCGGTGCGCTTCAGCCGTGCCGCGAACTCGGGGCACCACATCAGCTATCCGCATCCCGCATCCATTGGCTGATGCGCTCAGCCAACATGATCACCGTTGGGTTGGTTGCCACGCAGGGCACATCCGGGAATGCCGAGGCATCGGCAACACGCAGGCCATCAATGCCGCGTACGCGCCCTTGATAGTCGAGCACCGCGTGCGCATCGTTGGCACCACCCATCGGCGCGGTGGAAGTTGGGTGGTGATAGATATCCAAGGCCATCGGCAGCGCCGCCTCCAAGGCCTCATACGAGGTCGACAGGGCGCCCGGCACCATTTCCTCGGCAATCAGCTCCGCCAGCGGTCCTTGTCTGGCGATGCGCCGGATCAGTTCGATACCTTCCACCATCAGTTGGCGGTCCTGCGCTTCGGCCAGCAGGTTGAACGCGATGACAGGCGCCACGTCGGCCGCTCGCGAACGCAGCGTCACCGTACCCAACGACCGCGGCCGGGTCAGCGCCAAGGCCAGCATGAAGATGGCGCCAGTTGGTGAGGCATGCGGTTCACCGTAGTGAACTGCCGACACATGGAAGTCGCCGACGTTGGCTGCCGCTTTGGACGATTTCGCCCACAGAATGGCGCCCACGGGAGGTAGCGGCAGACCCAACCGATCCGGACGGGCGGCCCATGTCGTGTAGAAAAATGGATGCTCTTGCAGGCGCTGACCAACTGGCAGGTTGGCAACCACGTCGATATCCAGTTCCAGCAGGTGCTTTGCCGGCCCAATGCCAGAACGCAGCAAGACCGCCGCTGTGCCGTAGGTTCCTGCACTTAGCACGATGCTGCCGGCCTCGATGCGCTGACCATCAGCCAACACCACCGTAGTCGCGCGCTGGCCTTCAAACCCGACCCGGTCAACCAGGGTCTGGCTGCGGATGGTCAGATTGGGCCGCATGCGCACGTCCAGCGATAGATAGGTCATGCCGGTATTGAGGCGCTGCCCCATCCGGTTGTTCATCGGATAAGGGCCCACACCGAACGGCTGGTCGCTGTTGAAGTCAGTCACCTTCGCGAAACCGGCCTCTACAGCGGACGCAACAAAGGCACGCTGCATGTCGGAGACTTCATCGTCCTGCAGGTAGTGGATCGGCCACGGTCCGCTTCGCCCATGAAAGGCATCGTCACCATGCACGGTGCGCTCGCTGCGCTGGAAGAACGGCAGCACATCCTGCGCGGTCCAGTGCTCAAGGCCTGCCGCCGTCCAACGCTCGAAGTCACCGGCCGGTGCCCGCATCGCCACACCCGCGTTGACCGCCGAACAGCCGCCCAGCACTTTCCCGCGCGGCACCGGCATCGTCACGCCAAAAATGTTGGGCTCGGCCGAATAGCCCCAGTCGTGCGCGGCATCGCCGCCAATCATGCTCTGCAAGCGCACTGCGTCAGGATAGGCATCCGGCGTGTAGGCCTGACCAGCCTCTATCAACAACACGCGCCGGAACGGCTCTTCACTGAGCCGGCTCGCCATCACTGCGCCGCCCGAACCGCCACCGACAATCACCACGTCGTAGTACGAATCACCCGAGGTCGCCACCGCATGCGCGCTGTCACCACGCACCTGCATGCCTGTACCCGCGTATTTTTGCCGAGTAGCCATGGCAAGAACCTCCTTGCAGCAAACCTTTCAAGCCAACCTCCGCCACCTGCAGACGCGGTGATGCAAATGCTGCTAGCAACGGGACCATGGCGATCATCCTCGGCCGTTCATGGCGCGGGCGGAATCCATGCAACCGTCATCACACCCAGGAACAAATGTCCTCAGTCCTCTCATCGCTGGAATCACTGAACGGATTGATCGCGTTCGCCTCCGCCGTACGAGCCGGCAGCTTTTCCGCGGCCCGGCGGCAACTCGGTTTGTCCGCGTCTGCTGTGGGCAAAGCCGTCGAGCGGCTGGAACTGCGGTTGGGCACACGCCTGCTCAATCGCACCACCCGCTCGCTGGCACTCACCGGTGAAGGCGAGGTGCTGTACCACTACGCAGACAAGGTACTGAAGGATCTGCAGGAGGCCGAGCGCGAGTTGCACATGCGGCAGAGCACAGCCAGGGGCCGCTTGAAGATCACTGCCAGCACCATCCTGGGGCGCAAATTCGTGCTGCCTGCACTGCATGACTTCAACGCCCGTTACCCGGAGGTCAATGTCGTACTCAGCCTTGATGCACACCGGCTCGACATCATCGAGGCGGGCTATGACCTGGCGCTATGGGCCGGAGAACTAGATGATTCCAGTTTGCAGGCGCGTCGGCTGGGTTCATATGCGCTGATCACCTGCGCCTCGCCGGCGTACCTCGCAGAGCACGGCACACCCGCCTCGCCCTCCGATCTGGATTGCCACTACTGTCTTTACTATCGTCATCGAGACAACGAACGAGTGGAACCATGGCGATTCCTGGGCAAGGCTATCCCCAAGCCGCACAGTCCGGATTGCACCCTAAACGACGCAGGAGCACTGGCTAGCGCGGCACTGGCCGGTCTCGGCATCGTGCAGCTGCCCGACTACATGGTGCGCGAAGAGATCGCCAACGGCCAGTTACGGGAAGTACTGCGCAACCATGCCGCCGCACCAACCGGCATCTTCCTGGTGTGGCCGCCGATGTCGGCACAGGTGCCACGCGTACGCGTCTTCATCGATTTCTTCGCCAGGCATATGAGTGAGCTGTTCAACACCTCAGCCCCCTTTGCTCTGCCGCCACAATGAAGAAAAAAAGCCGGCCCAGGGGCCGACTTCATCGGGAACGAGCGCAACCTCATACTCAGTCCACAAGGCGCAGACGCAGCTCCTTAGGAAGCGCAAACACCATGGTCTCCGGCTCGCCGCCGGTTTCGCGGACGCTGCCAGCACCGAGCTCGCGCAAGCGGGCAATCACGCCATCCACCAACACCTGCGGTGCCGACGCACCCGCGGTCAGACCGATGTGCTGCTTGCCAACCACCCATTGCGGGTCGATCTCGTCGGCACCATCGATCAGGTAGGACTCCACGCCTTCACGACGCGCAAGTTCACTGAGGCGGTTGGAGTTGGAACTGTTCGGCGAACCCACCACCAGCACCAAATCACACTGCGTGGCCAGGTCACGCACCGCATCCTGGCGGTTCTGCGTGGCGTAGCAGATGTCGTCGTTCTTTGGCCCCTGCACCATCGGGAAATGCTTGCGCAACGCCTCGATCACGGCACGGGTGTCATCCACCGACAAGGTGGTCTGGGTGGTGAAGGCGAAGTTTTCCGGCTGCGAGACCTGCAGCGCTTCCACGTCTTCCACGCTCTCGACCAGGTAGATATGCCCCTTGCCGTTCTCACGGTTCCACTGGCCCATGGTGCCTTCCACTTCGGGGTGGCCCTCGTGGCCGATCAGCACCACGTCGCGGCCGGCACGGCAGTGGCGGGCCACTTCCAGATGCACCTTGGTCACCAGTGGGCAGGTGGCATCAAATACCTTCAAGCCACGGCGGTCGGCTTCGACGCGCACCGCCTGCGACACACCATGCGCACTGAAGATGACGGTATTGCCGTCCGGCACTTCGTCGAGCTCTTCAACGAAGATGGCGCCGCGTGCCTTCAGGTCATCGACCACGAAACGGTTGTGCACCACTTCATGGCGCACATAGATCGGCGCGCCCAGGGTTTCGATGGCGCGTTTGACGATCTCGATGGCGCGGTCTACACCGGCACAGAAACCACGGGGATTGGCGAGCAATACGTCCATCTTCAACGACTCCGACCGCTGACGGTCGCAAATGCGGGAACAGGTGCCGGAATCATCCGGCCTTTTTTTCGGCCTTGCCGTCAAGCAAGCCCATCAAGGCGATACCGATGGCGCCGCCCACAATCGCCGCGTCGGCGATGTTGAACGACGGCCAGTAGTGCTTGCCTACATACCATTGAATGAAATCAATGACGTGACCGTGAATCTGGCGGTCAATGACGTTGCCGATGGCACCGCCGATCACCAGCGCATACGGCAGCGCGCTGCGCCAGTTGGCGCGCGGCGTGCGCGACAGCCAGAACGCCATCAGGCCGCTGATCGCGATCGCCAGGAAGGTAAAGAACCACAGCTGCCAGCCACCGGCATCACTGAGGAAGCTGAATGCCGCGCCGGTGTTGTAGGTGCGGTACCAATTCCAGAAACCGTCGATCACCGGCACCGGGGTGAACTCGGGCAGGCTGGACAGCACCCAGGCCTTGCTCCACTGGTCCAGGCCGATCACGGCCACGGATACCAGCAGGTAGATCAACGCATTGGGTTTAACAGCCTTTGCTTGCATGTAATACGCCTGTAGTGGACTGCGATGAAACGGATGGAGCGCTGATCACTACCCCATCCGCTTCGGGTGACGGCTTGCTTAGAACCAGCGGCGATCTTCGCCAGCGCCGTCGATGTTGCTGACGCAACGGCCGCACAGCTCCGGATGCGCCTCGACCGAGCCGACATCGGCGCGGTAGTGCCAGCAACGCACGCACTTGGCCTTGTCGGTCGGCTGCGCGCTGACAAACACCTCATCGGTAGTTGCCGGGCGCACGCTGACATCGCCACTGATGAACAGGAAGCGCAGTTCCTCGGCCAGCGGCTGCCAGCGTGCTGCCTGCTCTTCGTTGGCAGCGACGGTGATCTCCGCTTCCAATGCGGCACCGATGGCGCCATTGGCGCGCATCGGCTCCAGCACCTTGGAGACCTGCTCGCGCAGTGCCAGCAGCTGGTCGAAATCGGCTGCGGTCAGCTGTGCATCGGCCGGCAACGGCGCCAGGCCGTCATACCAGGTGGAGAACAGCACGTTGTCGACGCGCTTGCCCGGCAGATAGCCCCACAGCTCTTCGGCTGTGAAGGTCAGGATCGGCGCAACCCAGCGCACGAACGCTTCGGCGATATGGAACATCGCACTCTGCGCCGAACGACGGCCGCGCGAATCTTCCTGCATCGTGTACAGGCGGTCCTTGGTCACGTCCAGGTACAACGAGCCCAGATCGACGCTGCAGAAGTTCAGCAGCAGCTGCACGATCTCGGCCATGTTGTAGTTGGCGTAGGCGGCCTTGATCTTCTCCTGCAGCTCGAACGCGCGATGCACGATCCAGCGGTCCAGGGCGACCATGTCCGGCAATGCCACCAGATGCTGGGCCGGATCGAAACCATCCAGGTTGCCGAGCAGGAAGCGCGCGGTATTACGCAGGCGACGGTAGGCATCGGCGTTGCGCTTGAGGATTTCCTGCGACAGCGACATCTCATTGCTGTAATCGGCCGAGGCGATCCACAGGCGCAGGATATCCGCGCCCAGGGTGCGCATGATTTCCTGCGGCTCGATGCCGTTGCCCAGCGACTTGGACATCTTGCGGCCGTGCTCGTCCACGGTGAAACCATGGGTCAGGCACTGCTTGTACGGCGCATGCTTGTCGATGGCCACACCGGTCAGCAGCGAGGACTGGAACCAGCCGCGGTGCTGGTCGGAACCTTCCAGGTACAGGTCGGCCGGCTTGCCATAACCACGTGCCAGCAGCACGCCTTCGTGGGTGACGCCGGAGTCGAACCAGACATCGAGGATGTCGGTGACCTTTTCGTACTGGGCGGCTTCATCGCCGAGCATTTCGGTGGCGTCCAGCGAGTACCAGACGTCAATGCCGGCCTGCTCCACGCGGTCGGCCACCTGCTGCATCAACTCGACGCTGCGCGGATGCGGCTCGCCGGTTTCGCGGTGGGTGAACAATGCGATCGGCACGCCCCAGGTGCGCTGGCGGCTGATGCACCAGTCCGGGCGGCCGTCGACCATGCTGCTGATACGCGCCTTGCCCCAGCTCGGGAACCAGCCCACGCTGTCGATGGCAGCCATCGCGTCGTCGCGCAGATTGGCCTTGTCCATCGAGATGAACCACTGCGGGGTGGCGCGGAACACGACCGGCTTGCGGTGGCGCCAGCAATGCGGGTAGCTGTGCTGGATTTCAAAGAAAGCCAGCAACGCGCCGCTTTCGCGCAGCACCTCGACGATCAGCGGCTGTGCTTTCCACAGGTGCTGACCGGCCAGCTCGACGGTGCCAGCCGGCGGCGTCGACGGCAGGTACACACCGCCGCCGTCGATCGGATTGATCTGGCCAGCGTTGTACTTGTCCATCAGCCCGTACTGCTGGCTGACCGCGAAATCTTCCTGACCGTGGCCCGGCGCGGTATGCACCGCACCGGTACCGTCGGCATCGGACACGTGTTCGCCGTTGAGCAACGGGATGTCACGGTTGGCATAGAACGGGTGTGCCAGCAGCTGGTTTTCCAGCGCCGAACCCTTGGCATGACCATGCACGACCACCTCGGTCACGCCGTAGCGGCCCAGCGAGCGCTCAGCCAGCGCCGAGGCCAGCACCAGCCAGCGCGGCTGGCCGTTGTGGGCCGGGCCTTCGACCAGCGCGTATTCGATGTCCGCACCCAGCGACACCGCCAGCGAAGCCGGCAGCGTCCACGGCGTGGTGGTCCAGATCGGCACCGCTACTTCCACACCGGCCGGCAGCTCGACACCGAAGCTGGCAGCCAGCGTCTTGGAGTCGCGCGCGGCATACGCCACGTCGATGGCCGGCGAGGTCTTGTCCTGGTACTCGATTTCAGCTTCAGCCAGCGCCGAGCCGCAGTCGAAGCACCAATGCACCGGCTTGGCGCCGCGCACCAAGTGGCCGTTGGCGACGATCTTGGCCAACGCACGGATTTCATTGGCCTCGAAGTCGAAGCTCAGCGTCTTGTACGGATTTTCCCAATCGCCGATCACACCCAGGCGCTTGAAATCAGCGCGCTGCAGGTTGATCTGCTCTTCGGCGTACTCACGGCACTTCTGCCGGAACTGCTCGGCATCAAGCTTTACGCCGACCTTGCCCCACTTCTTTTCGACCGCGATTTCGATCGGCAGGCCGTGGCAATCCCAGCCCGGCACGTAGGGCGCATCGAAGCCGTCGATGTAACGCGACTTGACGATGATGTCCTTGAGGATCTTGTTGACCGCGTGGCCCAGGTGGATCTGGCCATTGGCATACGGCGGACCGTCGTGCAGCACGAACAACGGGCGACCCTTCGCGTTCTCACGAAGCTGCGCGTAAATGCCCTGCTCTTCCCAACGTGCCAGGATGCCCGGCTCGCGCTTGGGCAGGTCGCCGCGCATCGGGAATTCCGTTGCTGGCAGATGGAGGGTGGCTTTGTAATCCTGGCTCACGCGGTAGCTCGCAATCTGTGTTCGTTGAGGATGCGACGCGCCTGTTCTGCGTCGCGGTGCATCTGCTCGGTCAACGCCGGCAGATCGTTGAACTTCTCTTCATCCCGCAGCTTGGCAACGAATTCAACTTCGATGTGACGGCCGTACAGGTCGCCATTGAAGTCGAACAGATGCGCCTCAAGCAGCGGCTCCACACCTTCAACCGTGGGGCGCGTGCCAAAGCTCGACACCGACGGCCATGGCTGCTCGAACACGCCGTGCACCCACGTAGCGTAGATACCAGAAAGTGCGGGTGTTTTCGGGAAACGCAAGTTGGCGGTGGGGAAGCCCAGGGTACGGCCAAGCTGACGCCCACGCACAACCCTGCCACCGATCGCATACGGACGACCCAGCAATTCGCCGGCATGGGCGAACTCGCCGGCCACGATCAACTCGCGGATGCGGGTGCTGGAAATGCGCTCCCCGTTCAGGTGAACCGGTTCGATCTCGCCGGCGACAAAGCCGAGCTCGGCGCCCATCGCCTGCAGCAGCGCGATATCGCCGCCACGGCGGTTGCCGAAATGAAACTTGGGACCGATCCAGACTTCGCGCGCACCGAGCCGGCGCACCAGCATGTCGCGGACGAAATCCTCGGCGGTGATCGCCGCCATCCTGCCGTCAAAACGCAGCAGGCCGACGCTGTCGACCCCCAGCTCGCGCAGCGTGGCGACCTTGTCACGGGCCAGCATCAGCCGCGGCGGCGGGTTGTCCTTGGCAAAGAACTCGCGCGGCAGCGGCTCGAAGCCCAAGGCCACGGCTGGCACACCCAAGGCGCGGGCACGGGCAACTGCGTGGCGCACCAGCGCCCGATGGCCCAGGTGCAGGCCATCGAAGGCACCAATGCAGACCACGCTTCCCTGCGGGAACAACACCCCGCCTTCGACGTCTCTAAAAAGCCTGCTCATTCCATCCGGATCCGGCCCATACGGGCCGGTTCTGTCGTGTGTAGCCCTGAAGTATAACGGGCAGCTCAATGGCCGCGCAGGTCGCGGGGACGGAAGCCCATCGCAATCATCGCCAGCAGATAGCTCGCACCGCCACCGCCGACCAGTACCGCCAGAGCGCCTGCACGCTGCCATTTATCCATGGGCGTGAACTCCGGCAGCCAATGCAGCAGGCCAAGCAGCACCCCCACCATCACCGCACAGGCCACCAATAGACGCAGCAGGTACCCACCCCAGCCCGGCCGGCGCTGGTAGACGCCCGTCTTGCCCAGCCAATGCCAGAGCAGGATCAGGTTCAGGTAGCTGGACAACGCACTGGCAATACCCAGCGCCAGATGCAAGCCCGGCTGCTTGCCCAGCGCCGCCATCACGCCCTGCGCCTTCAGCTCCGGCGGCACCATGAAGTGAAAAACCACTGCCAGCAGGATGAAGTTGAAGACCATGTTGGCGACCAGCGCGACCAGACCTGCACGTACCGGGGTCTTGGTGTCCTGCCGCGAGTAGAACGCGGGCAGCACCACTTTCAACAAGGCGAAGGCCGGCAAACCGAAGCTCAGGCCGTAGACCGCCAGTGCGGTCATCTGGGTATCGAATTCGGTGAACTTCTTGTACTGGAACAGCGTGGCTATCAGAGGCTCGGCGAGCAACAGCAGGGCCAGCATCGCCGGCACTGCGATCAACAAGGTCATGCGCAGACCCCAGTCCAGCGCATTGGAGAAGCCCTCGCCGTCGGTCTTGACGTGATGACGGGCCAACGCTGGCAGGATCACCGTACCCAAAGCCACCCCAAACACGCCGAGCGGCAGCTCCAGGAAGCGGTCAGCCAACGACAACCAGGACTGCGAGCCGTCAGTCAGATGCGCGGCGATCACGGTGTCCAGCAACAGGTTGATCTGCGCCACCGAGGAACCGAACAGCGTCGGCACCATAAGCGTCAGCACCTTGCGCACATCCGGGTGACTCCAGCCCCAACGCGGCAGGGTCAGCAGATTGATCCCCTTCAGCCCGGGCAGCTGGAACAGCAGCTGCAGCACACCGGCCGCCAGCACCGCCCAGCCAAGCGCCAGAATCTGCTTCTCGGGCGTGCCGCCCAGCCGCGGCGCCAACCACAGCGCACCAGCGATCATGCACAGATTGAGGATCACCGGCGTCAGCGCCGGCATCGCGAACCGCTGGAAACTATTGAGCGCACCGCCGGCCAAAGCCGTCAACGAGACGAACAGCAGGAATGGGAAGGTCAACCTGAACAGATCGATCAGCAGACCCTGCTTGGCAGGATCTGTCGCACCGCTGCTGAACAGGAAGGCCAACTGCGGCGTGAAAATCAGTGCCAACGCGGTGACCACCAGCAGCGCGCCACCCAAGGTACCCGACACCCGCGACATCAGCTCGCGCAGGTCGGTATGCGGACGGGTTTCCTTGACCTCGGTGAAGACCGGCACGAACGCTGTGGCGAAGGAGCCTTCGGCGAACAGGCGACGCAGGAAATTGGGCACACGGAACGCCACCCAGAAGGCGTCGGTGACCGCGTTACTACCGAAGGTGGTAGTGATAACCTGATCACGAACCAGGCCAAGAACCCGGGAAATCATCGTCATGCTGCTGAACGACAGCAGCCCCCGCAACATGCGCGGTGAACTCACCCACGGCCCCCTTGACAACTTGACTTGACGTTCAATCGGACAGCCATCATACTTGCATGCTTGCTGTTCCCACCACATCGATTTTCAGGAAACCACCACTGTGGCCAATATCAAGTCCGCCAAGAAGCGCGCCAAGCAGACCGTTGTGCGCAACGCGCGCAACACGGCTCAGCGTTCGATGCTGCGCACCGCCGTCAAGAAGGTGATCAAGGCTCTGGATGCCAACGACGCCGCTGGCGCCGAGGCAGCCTTTGCCGTCGCCCAGCCGATCCTCGACCGTTTCAGCGCCCGTGGCCTGATTCACAAGAACAAGGCTGCGCGTCATAAGAGCCGTTTGACTGCACGCATCAAAGCCATCAAGGCTGCCTGATCCGCGCAACAACCTGGAGTCGCAAGACTCCCGGCATGAAAAACCCGGCCTAGTGTCGGGTTTTTTGTTGGGCGGTTTCCGGGAAAGCGAGATAGGTCCCGCTTGGCTTTGGCTTTGGCTTTGGCTTTGGCTTTGGCTTTGGCTTTGGCTTTGGCTTTGGCTTTGGCTTTGGCTTGGGCTTTGGCTTGGGTTTGGGTTTTGGCCCGACCCAGAAAAGCCTGAACAACCCCCTTCTCCCGTTTACGGGAGAAGGTGCCCGTAGGGCGGATGAGGGGGCCTTTGCTCCAGCTTCGGCTTCGGCTTCGGCTTCGGCTTCGGCTTCGGCTTCGGCTTGGGCTTTTCAAGCAAGAGCTTGCCCTCACCCCAACCCCTCTCCCGCAGGCGGGAGAGGGGCTTTAAGCGCAAAGCCAAAACCAAAGCCAAAGCAGGAGCAGGAGCAAAAAGCAAAAGCCAAAACACCGCCAAGCCCGATAAGCAGAAAACCCGGCTTTCGCCGGGTTTTCTTCATGCAGCAACCATCAACAAAAGCCTTACTCGCCGAGCGCATGACGCTCTTCGGCCTCCAGGATTTTCTGCTGATCGAAGAAAGCCATGATGTCCTTCATGATCGGCCAGGTGCCTTCCCGGCCCAGTGCCGACACCAAGTACCACGGGCCGGTCCAACCCAGCTCCTTGATGATCTGCTCAGCCGCAACCTTGGCCTCGTCCTCGAACATCAGGTCAGCCTTGTTCAGCACCAGCCAGCGCGGCTTCTTCAGCAGCTCCGGATCATGCTTGCCCAGCTCTCGCTCGATCGCACGCACCTGCTCAACCGGGGAAATACCTTCAACACCACCTTCCATCGGCGAGATGTCGACGAGGTGCAACAACAGACGGGTGCGCTGCAGATGGCGCAGGAACTGCGCGCCCAGGCCAGCACCGTCAGCCGCACCTTCGATCAGGCCCGGAATATCGGCGATCACGAAGCTGCGGTAATTCTCGACCTTCACCACACCCAGGTTCGGGTACAAGGTGGTGAACGGGTAATCGGCGACCTTCGGCGTTGCCGCCGAAACCGCACGGATCAAGGTGCTCTTGCCCGCATTGGGGAAGCCCAGCAGGCCAACGTCGGCCAGCAGCTTCAGCTCCAGTTTGAGCAGGCGCTCTTCACCCTCCTCCCCAGGCAGCGCCTGACGCGGCGCGCGGTTGGTGGAGCTCTTGAAGTGCATGTTGCCCAGGCCACCCTTGCCACCCTTGGCCACCAGCAAGCGATCGCCGTGCGTGGTCATGTCGCCAATGACTTCGTCGGTGTCGACGTTCATCACCACGGTGCCGACCGGCACGGTGATGACCAGGTCTTCGCCACCCTTGCCATAGGCCTGACGGCCCATGCCGTTCTCGCCGCGCTGCGCCTTGAAGATGCGGTCATGGCGGAAGTCGACCAAGGTGTTCAGGTTTGCGTCGGCGCGGATCCAGACGCTGCCGCCATTGCCGCCATCGCCACCATCCGGACCACCGAGCGGAATGAACTTTTCGCGGCGAAAGCCGATACAGCCATTGCCGCCTTTGCCAGCGATGACTTCGATCTCCGCTTCGTCTACAAGTTTCATGAATTTAACGCCGGGATTAGGAAATGGGGATTGGGGAATAGCAAAAGCAGGTACTGCCCATTATCGGCCCTGCACCCCGGAATGTCGGGGTTCCAACGAAAAACCCCGCCGAAGCGGGGCTCTCGTCAGCAGCCCACACCGGAGTATGGGCGGCTTGCGCGTACGGAATTAAGCTTCCGTGACAACGCTGACGGTACGGCGCTTGTTGGCACCCTTCACCGTGAACTCAACCTTGCCATCGACCAGCGCGAACAGCGTGTGGTCACGGCCCAGGCCGACGCCTGCACCCGGGTGGAACTGGGTGCCGCGCTGACGCACGATGATGTTGCCAGCTTCGATGGCCTGGCCACCGAAGATCTTGACGCCGAGGTATTTCGGGTTGGAATCGCGACCGTTGCGCGAGGAACCTACGCCCTTTTTATGTGCCATGACGGATGCTCCTTAGCAATTAGCCGGCGATGCCGGTGATTTCGATTTCGGTGTAGTACTGACGGTGACCCTGACGCTTCATGTGGTGCTTACGACGACGGAACTTGATGATCCGGATCTTGTCGGCGCGGCCATGAGCCACAACCTTGGCGGTCACCGAAGCGCCCTTCAGCGCGTCACCCAGCTTGATGCCGTCGGCATCGCCGAGCATCAGGATGTTGTCAAACTTGATCTCGTTGCCAGCTTCGACTTCGAGTTTTTCCACGCGCAGGGTTTCACCCTGAACGACGCGGTACTGCTTACCGCCAGTTACCAGAACTGCATACATGACCAGACTTCCTCTGTAGTTATTGTGGTCGCCTTGCCCGCCATCGAGGGCGGACAGAAGCGGGATTTTACCGGCCATACCGGGCCCGGGTCAACCCGCCCCCTGCGCTGACGCGCCGGGGCTGAACCCCGGTTCAGCCCCGTAGCCAGCCTCCGGCCCACTGGCGGGAAACAGCACTGGCAAAACTGGCAATTGCCCCCAAATGACAAGGTCGCTAGGCTGATTGACTGCCGTCAGCGACGCCCCCACACCTCCTGCTACCGGCCCAGCCGGCAGCAGTCCAAATCGGATTTCCCATGGCGATGGATTTCATCCGCATCCGCGGTGCGCGGACGCACAACCTCAAGAACATCGACCTCGACCTGCCCCGCGACAAACTGATCGTGATCACCGGCCTGTCCGGCTCGGGCAAGTCCTCGTTGGCGTTCGACACCATCTATGCCGAGGGCCAGCGCCGCTATGTCGAGTCGCTGTCGGCCTATGCGCGGCAGTTCCTGAGCGTGATGGAAAAGCCCGACCTGGATCACATCGAAGGCCTGTCGCCGGCGATCTCCATCGAGCAGAAGTCGACCTCGCACAACCCGCGCTCAACCGTTGGCACCATCACCGAGATCTACGACTACCTGCGCCTGCTCTATGCCCGCGTCGGCAGCCCGCGCTGCCCGGACCACGGCTACCCGCTGGAAGCGCAGACCGTCAGCCAGATGGTCGACCAGGTGCTGACCCTGGATCCGGAGCAGCGCTACATGCTGCTGGCGCCGGTCATCCGCGATCGCAAGGGCGAACATGCGCAGTTGTTCGACCAGCTGCGCGCGCAGGGTTTCGTGCGCGTGCGCGTTGATGGCGAACTGTATGAAATCGATGAAGTGCCGGCGCTGACCCTGCGCCAGAAGCACACCATCGAGGCCGTGGTTGATCGTTTCCGTCCGCGCGAAGACATCAAGCAGCGCCTGGCCGAAAGCTTTGAGACCGCGCTCAAGCTGGGCGATGGCATGGCCACGGTGATGACCCTGGATGCCGCCGACAGCACGCCGCAGCTGTTCTCCTCCAAGTACAGCTGCCCGGTCTGCGATTACGCGCTGCCGGAGCTGGAACCGCGCCTGTTCTCGTTCAACTCGCCGGTCGGCGCCTGCCCGGGCTGCGATGGCCTGGGCGTGGCCGAGTTCTTCGACCCGAACCGTGTGGTCGTGCATCCGGAGCTGTCGCTGGCCGCCGGTGCTGTGCGCGGCTGGGACCGCCGCAACGCGTATTACTTCCAGCTGATCGCCTCGCTGGCCAAACACTACAAGTTTGACGTGGACGCCACCTGGCAGTCGCTGCCGGACAACGTCAAGCAGGCCGTGCTGTACGGCAGCGGCGAAGACCAGATCACCTTCACCTATTTCACCGAAGCCGGCGGCCGCAACCAGCGCAAGCACCGCTTCGAAGGCATCATTCCCAACCTTGAGCGCCGCTACCGCGAGACCGAGTCGCCGGCGGTGCGCGAGGAGCTGGCCAAGTACATCAGCTCGCGGCCGTGCCCGGAGTGCAAGGGCGCGCGCTTGAACAAGGCGGCGCGCAATGTGTTTGTCGCCGATCGTCCGCTGCCGGAAATCGCGGTGCTGCCGATCGACGAAGCCAAGCGCTTCTTCAGCGAACTGAGCCTGCCCGGCTGGCGCGGCGAGATTGCCACCAAGATCGTCAAGGAAATCGGTGAGCGACTCGGCTTCCTGGTCGACGTCGGTCTGGATTACCTCACCCTGGAGCGCAAGGCCGACACCTTGTCCGGCGGCGAAGCGCAGCGTATCCGCCTGGCTTCGCAGATCGGCGCCGGCCTGGTCGGCGTGATGTACGTGCTGGACGAGCCATCCATCGGCCTGCACCAGCGCGACAACGAGCGCCTGCTCGGCACCCTCACCCGCCTGCGTGATCTGGGCAATACGGTGATCGTGGTCGAGCATGACGAAGATGCAATCCGGCTTGCCGATTACGTGGTCGATATCGGCCCCGGCGCAGGCGTGCACGGCGGTGAAATCGTCGGCCAAGGCCAGTTGCAGGACCTGCTCGACGCACCGCGCTCACTGACTGGCCAGTACCTGTCGGGCAAGCGTCGCATCGAGATCCCAGCACGCCGCCACAAGCCCAATCCGAAGATGACGCTGCGCCTGCGCGGCGCCAGTGGCAACAACCTGAAGAACGTGGATCTGGATGTTCCGTCCGGCCTGCTGACCTGCGTCACCGGCGTGTCCGGCTCGGGCAAGTCAACGCTGATCAACGACACCTTGTTTTCGCTGGCAGCCAACGAGATCAACGGTTCTTCGCACCCCATCGCCAAGTACAAGAGCGTCGAAGGCCTGGACCTGTTCGACAAGGTCGTCGACATCGACCAGTCGCCGATTGGCCGCACCCCGCGTTCCAACCCGGCAACCTATACCGGCCTGTTCACGCCGCTGCGTGAGCTGTACGCACAGGTACCGGAGGCGCGTGCGCGTGGTTACTCGCCGGGCCGTTTCAGTTTCAACGTGCGAGGCGGTCGCTGCGAGGCCTGCCAGGGCGATGGCCTGATCAAGGTGGAAATGCACTTCCTGCCGGACGTGTATGTGCCTTGCGACGTCTGCCACGGCAAGCGCTACAACCGCGAGACGCTGGAGATCCTGTACAAGGGCTACAACATCAATGACGTGCTGCAGATGACGGTCGAAGATGCCTTGCGTCTGTTCGAGCCGGTGCCGTCGATTGCACGCAAGCTGGAAACGTTGATGGACGTCGGCCTGAGTTACATCAAGCTGGGCCAGAGCGCGACCACACTGTCCGGCGGTGAAGCACAGCGCGTGAAGCTGTCCAAGGAGCTGTCGCGCCGCGATACCGGCCGCACTCTGTACATCCTCGACGAGCCGACCACCGGCCTGCATTTCCACGACATCGAAGCCCTGCTCGGCGTGCTGCACAAGCTGCGCGACGAGGGCAACACGGTGGTGGTGATCGAGCACAACCTGGACGTGATCAAGACTGCCGACTGGATCGTCGATCTTGGTCCGGAAGGCGGCCATCGCGGCGGTACAGTGTTGGTCACCGGCACACCGGAAGACGTTGCCGCGCATCCGGACTCCTACACCGGCCAGTTCCTGGCCAAGATGCTGCCCTCGACCAGCGCGCGCCCGGAACAGCCGGCGGCCGTGGCCAACAAGCCTGATGCGCGTCCGCCGCGCAAGGAAAAGCCGGTCAAGAAGGCAGCCGCAAAGAAGGCTGCTGCCCCCGCAAAGAAGAAGGCTGCAAAATGAGCAACGAGCACAAGCAACTGGCCCGCGTGCCTATCAGCGTGCGTTGGCGTGACATGGACTCGATGGGCCACGTCAACAACGCCAAGTACGTTTCGTATCTGGAAGAGGCGCGCGTGCGCTGGATGCTGGGCGTGGAAGGCGTGTCGATGACTGACCGCATCGCACCGGTCGTAGCCAATACCAACATCAACTACCGCCTGCCGATCGTGTGGCCGAACGACATCGTGGTCGAGTTGTTTGTCGAGCGCCTAGGCAATAGCAGCGTGACCATTGGTCACCGCATCGTTGACCAGAACGACGGCAGCAAGCTGTATTCGGACGGCAATGTGGTGGTGGTTTGGATGGATACGCAGACCGGCAAGAGTGCACCGTTGCCGGAGGCTGTGCGGGGTGCTTCGAGCTGAGCGGCAGCGAAGCGGGCAGATCGTAAAAATGCCTGAAACCTCCCTTCTCCCGCATGCGGGAGAAGGTGCCCGAAGGGCGGATGAGGGGAGCTTTTAGAGCTTTTAGAGCTTTTAGAGCTTTTAGAGCTTTTAGAGCTTTTAGAGCTTTTAGAGCTAAAAGCGCCCTCACCCCAACCCCTCTCCCGCAGGCGGGAGAGGGGCTTGCATCCCGCGAGTTGAAGCATTGCTGGCACTGCACCAACAAGCGGCCTTACTTCAACGCAACCTTCGGAAAATCCACCGGCACATCCAACGCCACGTTGATGTAGTTGGTGAACAGATTCAACGCTACATGCGCAAGAATCTCGACGATCTGCTCGTCACCGAAGCCGACACTTCGCAGCGCTGCCACATCGGTATCATCCAGCTGCGCACGTTGCTCCACTACTTTCAGCGCGAAGCGCAATGCCGCTGCGGTACGCGCGTCTTCGGCCTGGCCCAACTGTGCGAATGCCATCTCAGCCGCACTAGCGCCCGCCTTCTGCCCCAGCACAGTGTGCGCGGCCAGGCAGTACTCGCAGCGGTTGCGGTTGGCGATGGCGACGGCGATCTGCTCGCCGAGCTTGCTGCCAAGGCTGCCCTTGCCCAGCGCGCCAAACGCAGCCCACATGCTCTGCAGGGCGGCCGGGGAATTGGACACTGCCTTGAACATGTTCGGCGTCGCGCCGAAGGCCTGGTGGATCTGCGCCAGCAGCGGCTGGCTGGCGGCGGGGGCGGTCCGGGTTTCCAGATTGATGCGTGACATGGTGATCTCCTGATCGGTTGGGATGCTTGCCGGGCCATCAGCCCGTGGAAGAAGTATCCCGCCCGAATCAGAACTATTTGATACGATTAGTTCATCAAACAAACCAATTGATACAGATGAGAAGTCTCCCGCCCGTAGATCGCCTGGCCGGCGTCCTGGAGAACTTTCGCTTCCAGGCCCAGCTGTTCCACTCCGGCCCGCTATGCGGACTGACCAGCTTCGATGCGGGCGAAGGCCATGCCTATCTGCACGTACTGCGGCGCGGCCAGCTCGAGGTCAGCCATCCCGGCAGCCGCGACGTACCAGCCTCGATGCACTTCGAGGAGCCGACGCTGCTGTTCTATCCGCGCCCGCTCAGCCATCGCTTCCACAACCCACCGCGCGAAGGCGCCGATTTCACCTGCGCGCGGCTTGATTTCGATGGCGGCATCGCCCATCCGCTGGTCCGTGGACTGCCGTCGCTGATTGCATTGCCATTGGCACGCATCCCAGGCCTGGCAATGACGCTGGAACTGCTGTTCAACGAGACCGACAACGTCCGCTGCGGCCAGCGGCTGCTGACCGATCGCCTGTTCGAAGTCGTGGTCATCCAGCTGCTGCGCTGGCTGCTGGATCATCCGCAGGAAGCCGGGATACCCGCCGGCTTCATCACCGGCCTGTCGGATCCACGCTTGTCGCGCGCACTGGCAGCGATGCATGACCAACCCGGCGGAAGCTGGACACTCAGCAGCCTCGCCGAACAGGCAGGCATGTCGCGCACCGCATTTGCCAACAGTTTTCGCGACATCGTCGGGCAGACGCCGCTGGATTACCTTACCGATTGGCGCATCGCCTTGGCCCAGCGCCGGCTGCGCCAAGGCCGGCCGATCAAGACACTCGCCGACGAGCTGGGTTACGCCAATGCCTCGGCGCTGTCGCGGGTGTTCAGCGCCAAAACTGGAATGTCGCCGCGCGAGTGGCTGAAGCAGACCGAGGCCTGATCAACGCGCAGGCGCCTCGCGCCGTACCTGCAGTATTCCATCAACCTTTGTTCCATCTTCCAGGCTCAGCCGCAACGGCAACTGTGCGCCTTCCGCCAGCGGTACTTCCGGCTGCATCAGCATCAAGTGCAGACCGCCGGGCTTCAGCTCGGCAACCGCCCCGGCAGCAATCGGCAAGCGTTCGATCTCACGCATCCGGCTGACGCCTTCCGTGACCGTGGTTTCATGCAGCGACACATCGCCAAAGGCCTTGCTGCCCGCACCGACGACAACCACCTCGCTGGCGCAGCCGTTGCGGATGCGCGCAAAACCCGCCGCCATCCGCATCGCCGCCGGCGTCAACCGCACCCATCCCTGTTCCACAGTCACACAGGCCGGTGCTGCAGCTGCGACCTCGAACGCACACAAGGCCAACAGTACGCCCACGAATGGTTTGGTTATCATCAGGCCACGACTCCTTGCCGTACGAGAACCCGCAGCATGACCACGCTCATCGAAGTGATCAACCATGGCCCCATCCGTGAACTGCGCCTGGCGCGGCCGCCAGTCAATGCGCTGGATACCGAACTGTGCCGCGCCCTGATTGCCGCCGTCACCGTGGCCATGACCGACGACGTGCACGGCATCGTGCTGTCCGGCAGCGAGCGCATCTTCACCGGCGGCATGGACGTACCGCACCTGCTCTCGCACGGCGATGACAAGCGCAAATTGATGGATAGCTGGCAGGCCTTCTTCGGCGCTGCGCGGGTATTGGCCGAAAGCCGCGTGCCGGTGGTAGCCGCGCTGACTGGCCACTCGCCGGCTGGCGGCTGCGTGCTTGCACTGTGCTGCGATTACCGGGTGATGGCGCGCAGCGCCGACCCGGCAAAACCCTATGTGATCGGCCTGAACGAGGTCCAGGTGGGGCTGGTCGCGCCGGAAGGCATCCAGCGCCTGATGCGACGCGTGGTTGGCCACCACCGTGCCGGCGTATTGCTGACCGGCGGCCAGCTGGTCAGCGCCGAGCGCGCCCTGGAGATCGGCCTGGTCGATGAACTGGCTGACGGCGCGCCACAGGTGGTCGAACGCGCCATCGGCTGGCTGCAGGCCCAACTCAAGCTACCGGCGCAGCCGATGCTGCAGACCCGCGCCATCGCCCGCGCCGACCTGCACGAGGCCATGCAAGCCGAGCACATCCAGCTGGAGCGCTTCGTCGAGGCCTGGTTCTCGCCGGATGCACAGGGCGCTTTGCAGGCCTTGGCTGCTCGCTTGGGCAAGAACTGAGCATCGCTCGGTCCGGGCTGGGGATCGGTACCGGCAGCAGCGCCTGCCTGCGTACCCCCTCCCCTGCTCGCCTATAATCGCGGCCTGTCGAAATGAAGGCCGCCGCCTTGTCCAACACGCCCGAACCCGTGGTATCCGAGCTGATTGACCTGCTGTCGCTGGAGCGGCTGGAGGACAACCTGTTCCGTGGCCAGAGCCGCGATATCGGCACCAAGTACGTGTTCGGCGGGCAGGTGCTGGGCCAGGCGCTGGCGGCCGCACAGGCAACCGTCGAGAACGGCCGCCACGTGCATTCGTTGCATGCCTATTTCCTGCGCGCCGGCAATATCGACCACCCCATCGTCTATGACGTGGACCGCACCCGTGACGGCGGCAGCTTCTCGGTGCGCCGGGTCACCGCCATCCAGCACGGCAAAGTGATTTTCTTCTGCGCGGCCTCGTTCCAGCAGGCCGAGCGTGGTGCAGAACACCAGCACAAGATGCCGGATGTGCCGCAGCCCGAGGACATCGAGCCGAGCCGTCCGCTGCCGGCCGATGTGCTGGAGCGTTTGCCGGTGAAGGTGCAGCGCTGGCTTTCGCGTGGCGGCCCGTTCGAGTTCCGCCACGTCTATCCGCGCGACGAACTGAACCCGCCCAAGCGCCCGCCCTATCACCAGGTGTGGCTGCGCTTGAACGAGAAGATCGGCGATGCGCCGGAGCTGCACCAGGCGCTGCTGGCCTATGCCTCCGACTTCCATCTGCTCGGCACGGCCACCTTCCCGCACGGCATCAGCTACTACCAGCCGCATGTGCAGATGGCCTCGCTGGACCACGCGATCTGGTTCCACCGCCCGTTCCGCGCCGACGACTGGCTGCTGTACTCGCTGGACAGCCCCAGCGCGCAGGACTCGCGCGGCCTGGCGCGTGGCCAGTTCTATACCCGCGATGGCGTGCTGGTCGCCAGCACCGCACAGGAAGGCCTGATCCGCGTGACCCCCGACGACAACGAAGCGAGCAAGGGCTGAACCATGCGCAAGATTTTCAGCAGCCAGCGCGTCGAGAACGCCGAAGGTGTGGCGCAGATCCTGCGTGATGCCGGCATCGAGGTACGCGTCACCAACGGCCGCTCGTACCACAGCAAGCGCCGCGGCCAGTTCAGCTATACCGACAAGGTCAACAACGAGAACCAGCCCGCCGTCTGGGTGGTCCATGCCAATGACCAGCCACGTGCGCGAGAGATCCTGCGCGACAAGCGCCTGCTCGATACCACCCGCCGCGACCATCCCACCGCCGAATACGCCTTCCGCGAAGCACCCGCCGAGGCCAGCAATGGCCGCAGCTGGGCGTGGCGCATCCGCATCGCCCTGCTGGTGGTGATCGCCGGCGTGGCGCTGGTGATCATGATGCGCCATCGCACTGCGCCGACCGCCGCTCCCGCTGCCCCCGCCGCACAGGCACAGCCGGTCCAGCAGCAGCCCAGCGACGACGAGTTCCGCGTCCGCATCCAGTCCCAGCCCGACGCCCCGCAGCCGGCACCGGCACCGGCACCGGCACCGGAAAAATAGTCGGTCACATCGGGCATCGGCGCCCGTCCTGTTTGGCAGTACCGTCGAAAAGGCCTGTCCGATGAGCACCGAAACGCTGGAAATCATGCTGCAGAACGAACTGCCTGCCGCCCGCAAGGGTTGCACGCAGTCCTATGGACGCATCGTGCAGGGCTGCCAGAACACGGTGACCGCCATTGCCCTGGCCATCACCCGCGACGTTCAGGCCAGCGAGGACATTGCCCAGGAAGCCTTCATCAAGGCCTGGCAGCAGCTGACCCAGCTCAACAACGCTTCCAGTTTCCTGCCTTGGTTGCGGCAGATCACCCGCAACCTCGCCCGCGACTGGCTGCGCGCCAACCGCAACCGGCCGCTCAGCGGCGAAGGCGCGGAAATAGCCATCAGCATGGCTGCCGATCCCTCACCCAATGGTGTCGATGCCCTGACGCGGGTGGAGGAAGAACTGGTCGCCGAGGAAATCATCTCGGCCCTGCCCGAGGACAGCCGCGAAGCCCTGCTGCTGTACTACCGCGAAGGACAGAGCTCGCAACAGGTCGCCATGCTGCTGGGATTGAGCGATGCGGCCGTACGCAAGCGCCTCTCGCGTGCTCGCGCCAGCGTGCGCGAAGAGATGCTCAAGCGCTTTGGCGAGTTCGCGCGCAGCACCGCACCCGGTGCAGCGTTTACTGCACTGATCAGCTCGGCCGTGATGCTGGCGGCCCCGGGTGCAGCCAGTGCGGCGATCATCGCCAGCGGTGCAGGCGTTGCCGGCGCGGGCGCTGGCAAATTGGGAATCGGCAGCCTTGGTGCAAACACTGCCGGCAGCGGCGCGGCCGCAGGAACACTCGGTGCGGCGATAAATGCCTTGTTCCCGAACCCATTCGATCTGTGGGTGGTACTGGGCGCGGTCGTGTTTGGCACCGTGGCCGCCTATCTGTCCAACCTTTACCTGCTGCACTTTGCCGAGACGCCTGAGGAAACCCGACGCGTTCGCCGCTTCATGCGCCTGCACACCATCAGTGCCTTCGTGTTCTGTATCTGCGCCATGGCTGGCGTTGTGTTCCGCATGGGCCTGCTTGGCGGTCTGTTGACCCTGGCAATAGGCATGGCCGTACTGAACTACCAGTATCTGATCACGCTGCCGAGGGTGATGGCGCCGATGCTGGCCCGCGATGCGGCGCGCCATGGCCGCAAGGGTCCGTCCTGGATCTACCGCAGCATGTTCGGGCGCAGCGCCGTGGTCAGCGCATCGCTGCTGGCGGTTGCAGCGACGCTGTTCGCGCTACTGCAGCGCTGAAGTCCCACAACAAAACACCCCCGCTGTCGCCAGCGGGGGTGTCGTCGATCGGCGCCTTTCCGGGGACTTACTTCGCAGCCGGAGTCTGCGGCGGCATCGGGCCGCGCGGACCACGATGATCGCGGTGACCGTCCCTGCGCGCGGCCTCCAGTTCGGCCGGGCTCAACTTGCCATCCTTGTTGGTATCAGCCTTGGCAAACCACTCGGCACGGCGCTGTTCCGCACGGGCCTGACGATCAGCCTGATCGATGTAGCCATCCTTGTTCACGTCCAGACGGGTGAAGTTGGCCTGGTACTCGGCGGCGCTGATGCGGCCATCATGGTCGGTATCCATGCCGCGCATGAAGCCGCCATCGCGCTGACCGCGACGCCCGCCGTGGCGATCACCGCCGTGACGCCCGTCATGACGCATCTGCACCATTTCCTCGCGCGACAGCTTGCCGTCCTTGTTCTTGTCCAACTCGTCGAAACGCTGCGCCAGACGCGGGCGCGCCGCTGCTTCCTGGCGATCAACCACGCCATCATTGTTGGCATCCAGGCGCTGTGGCGCCGGACCGGTGCTGGTCGGCGCAGCCGCGAACACCAAGCCGGTCGCCGAGGTGGCCAGCAGCATCGCCAGCAGGAGGAGAGGTTTGCGGTGGGTCTTGGTCATGGTGTGGCTCCGTGGTGAGACTGCGGACGCGGCATTGCGTCCTCGCTACGGTCAACGCACCAGCTGTCGACTTGGTTGACCTGCGTGCCGGCCATATTCATCACGCAGACAGGCGCAGGTTTTGCGACGCGCCACGGCTATGCTGTACGCATGGCAGCCCACGGCGAAAACAACGAAGAACTGCGCCTGTTCCAGACCGGCGAGCACCCCTGCGGCTATTGGCCGGAACGGCAGGCGCGCGACCTGGTGCTGGACCCCCAGGACGAGCGCCTGGGCGCGCTTTACCCGATGGCGCTGACCTGGGGCTTCCGCCGCTCCGGTGACCTGGTCTACCGCCCGCACTGCGAAGGCTGCCGCGCCTGCGTGCCGGTGCGCATTCCGGTGGAACGCTTCAACCCGGACCGCAGCCAGCGCCGCTGCCTGGCGCACAACGCCGACCTGCAATGCCGGATTCTGCCCGCCGAGCGCACTGACGAGCAGTTCGCGCTGTATCAACGCTACCTGTCCCACCGCCATGCCAAGGGCGGCATGGACGAGCACGGCCCGCACGAGTTCGACCAGTTCCTGATCGGCAGCTGGTCACATGGTCGCTTCATGGAGATCCGCATGCCCGGCGCGGCCGGCCAACGCGGGCAACTGCTGGCCGTCGCCGTCACCGACGTCACCGACCTCGGTCTGTCGGCGGTCTATACCTTCTTTGACCCGGAGCAGGAGAAACGCAGCCTCGGCACCTTCGGCATCCTGCAGCAGATCGCCTGGGCCCAACGCAACGGCCTGCCGCACTTGTATCTGGGCTACTGGATCAATGGCCACCGCAAGATGGATTACAAGCGACGCTTCCATCCGCTGGAGTATTTCGACGGCAAGCGCTGGGTGCAGGACAGCCAAAGCAACCGCAACGACCCGCCGTGATTGAGAAGCTACTCAATTGTGACGCGCTTTTATACATATTTAACCGGGATTTATGCAAAATAGGAATGTCATCGCGCATCGTGATGGCGCAAGGAAGTATCCATTCAACAGGAGTAATGCGTGAAGACCCAACTTTTGATTCTGGCTGCAATTGGCACCCTGGCCCTCGCTGGCTGCAAGAAGGCCGAAACCCCGGCCACCGACGCACCGGCAGCCACCCCGGCCGCTGCTCCCGCAGCCGCTGCAGCTGAAGTCACCCCGGCTCCGGCCACCGACACCGTCAAGGCCGGCACCGGCGTTCCGGAATGCGACCAGTACCTGGAAAAGGTCTACGCATGCATCAGCGACAAGGTGCCCGAAGCCCAGCGCGACATGATGAAGCAGGGCATCGAGCAGTCGCGTAGCGCCTGGGCAGGCGTGACCGACAAGACCGAGCTGGCCAACCAGTGCAAGACCGCGCTGGAACAGGCCAAGACCAGCTTCGGCGCGATGGGCTGCACGTTCTAAGCAACGTAACAGCGCTATCCGTGGACGCCCCGCTTGCGGGGCGTCCGTGTTTCCGCAGCTTCGTTTTTCGCCTCATCGTCATGACGACGTGAGAAAATCGGCAGATGCGCATCTCAACCCTACTCGCCCCGATGACCCTGCTGCTGGCAGCCTGCTCCACCTCTCCCAGCGGTAGCGCCAGCCCGCCTGCCCAGCTACGGCTGGCAACCTACAACACCTCCCTGTACTCCGAGGAGGAAGGCGGCCTGATACGCGAACTGCAGGGCGACAGCGCGCACGCGCGCAAGATCGCTGCTGTACTGCAGCAGACGCGGCCGGATCTGGTCCTGCTCAACGAATTCGATTTCGACGACGCGCACCGCGCTGCCGACCTGTTCCAGCAACGCTATCTTGAAGTCGCCCAACCCGGCGGCGGCGAAGCACTGAAATACCCATATCGCTACCTGGCACCGGTCAACACCGGCGTGCCCAGCGGCCTGGATCTGGACAACAACGGCACCGTAGGTGGCAAGGGCCGCGAACGCGGCAACGACGCCTGGGGCTACGGCCTGCACCCGGGCCAGTACGGCATGCTGGTGCTGTCCAAGTACCCGATCGACGAAGCTGCGGTGCGTACGTTCCAGCTGTTGAAGTGGAGCACCCTGCCCGGTGCACTGCGTCCGATCGAGCCGACTACCGGCAAATCGTTCTGGCCGGATGCGGTGTGGTCACAGCTGCGACTGTCGTCCAAATCGCATTGGGACGTGCCGGTACGCACCCCGCTGGGCACGGTGCACGTGCTGGCATCGCACCCCACCCCGCCCGTATTTGATGGCAAGGAAAAGCGCAACGCCGCCCGCAACCACGACGAACTGCGGCTGTGGAAGGAATACCTGGATGGCGGCGACAAGCCTTGGCTGTGCGATGACAAGGGCACATGCGGTGGCTTGGCTGCCGACGCACGCTTCGTCATCGTCGGCGATCTGAACAACGATCCGGCCGATGGCGACGGCCGCCACGACGCCATCCTCGAACTGCTGGAACACCCACGCGTGCTGCGCTACCCGACCCCGACCAGCGTCGGTGCCGAGCAGACCAGTCTTGCCTATGCGGAGAAGGGCATCGTCCGCCGCGGCGCACCTCAGCACGCGACCGGCGACTTCGGCCCGCGCTCGGGCACCATGCGCCTGGACTATGTGCTGCCGTCCACCGGCCTGAGCTACATCGGCAGCGGCGTGTTCTGGCCAGCCAATGACAACCCGGAGGCGAAGATCGCCGACGGCAGCGACCACCATCTTGTCTGGGTTGATGTGCGCTGAGCACTGCAAATTGCATCTGAAGGTTTTGCATGACGCCGGCGCCAGCCGGCGTCATTGCTTGACCTCTTCCTACGGCCAATCATCTGCCGCCATCATGGCTGCCTCAGCAACTTCCTCGGCAACCGCCTCTGCTTCCTGCCTGGCAAGCGCCTGCGACCTTGCGGACAACTTGTCCGGCACCGGCTTCCTGCACTCCGCCATGCGCATCTTTCCGTCGGCGGAGACCACGATCGTTCCACCGCTGTAAGTGGCCACCAGCAGTTCGCCGTTGGTGGTCAGGTACGTTCGCATGGGTGCCCCTGGAAGAATCCGCCATGTCGAAGCCTTCCAGCCAGCCGCGGTCTGTTCGATGCTGATCAACGCGCCCCGATTGCCCCCAAGGTGAGCAATACCAACCACCGCCACATAGCCATCACCGAAGCGGAAGATGTCTTCAACGTTTTCCTGCAACAGTTCGTGTTGCTGACCCTGCTCACCGAAGAAGAGCAATTCCCCGCCCCACTCTCCTCGGTCACTGCCGAGCAACCAGCCGCCGGGCACACGCAACGCTGTACTCGGAACCTGTTTCACCAGCCGACGCTTTTCAACGATTTTTCCCGTTCCAGCGTCCCCCTCAGGAGGCGGCGCGATTTCGATCTCGCTTCGGTTATAGGCCAGCGCTTTCAGATTTGCAGCATGCGTCGGCGCGCGTAGTTTGGTTGCACTACTCTCAGCCAGCTCACCATCAACCGGCACACCACATACAGGAACGCCATCGTCTTCACCGATCTGAATATAGCGGAAGAACTCGGATGGGAAGTTGTCTGGGTGGAACCGCGAAACATAAGGTTCGCAGTTACCTATCCTGGTGATTGCCAGCGTGGCCGCTTGTCGGACCGGTAGATACCAGTGCAGCGTGCTTGCCCGCTGCAGTGCCGGCAGGGCAGCAACTGCCTTGATCCGCCCCAGCGAGTCCGCCGCCGTCCATGCCAACCGCGGGTCCATCGGATCATCCAACTTGCCAGCCAACGCCGGTCCAGCAGCGGCATTGCCGATAAAGCCCAAGGCCCTCGCCGCCGCGACCCGGACTTCCGGATCGGCATCATCCAACAGCGCAATCACCCTGCCCGCAGCGCCGGCCGCGGCCGGCCCCGCCTGCGCAGCATCTCGCAGCGTCAGCGCGTCAGGATCGACAAGGCGCTGCACGAATATGCCGCCAGCCTCACTGGAACCGATAGCGACAAGTGCATTGTCGATCGCCGGCGCCAAAGAGGGCCGACGGCTGCGCAACTGCAGCAGCTCAGCTTCGAGCCCCAAGGCCGGCAGCCCGAGCTCGGAAATCATTCCAATAGCACCGTAGCCCACCTGATCGCTTACATCAGGCGCCACGGCAATCGAGAGCAGCTGGGGCGCCGCGGCGGCACGGACTGATGGTGGCATGCGATGCAGCACTTCTCCCAACAGAAAATGCAGGTGACCATCGCAGGCTGTCTCGCAGCGAGCGGCTTCCACGATGTAAGGCACGGCCCGCGCGCCACTCAACTCAACGGCATAGGCTTCTTGATTGTGCGGCGCACTGTCCGAGCGCAGATAGCGCTGCACGGCTTCGCCGGCAGCTTCGTCCGTGTCCATCCGAGCAAGTGCCGGTGCCAGCCAGCCCAGACCACGATCAAGCCCGCGCCTGATCTCTGGCAGGTAGGCAGGGTCTATATGCGGCACATCCCGCAGCACCCTGCCAGCCAGCTCGGAAACGGCGATATCCGCGCTTTCCAACAGCGGCACAAGTGCCGCATCAGCACCAGCAAACGTGCTGATGCGCGCAAACAGCGCCTCTGCCTGTGCACGCGCCTCAGACGTCCGTGGCGGGGCCTTCGCCAACATCTGCAAACTGCCGACGCATATTTCCAATGACGTACACGGCAGCCCAGTCGGTGCACGCACCGCAGCTGCCGGCAGCACAGCAATGACCACAATCGTCGCAGCAGTCCAGGCCAGCAATCTACGCATCTCCCCTCCATGAGGATCAAGCAGGACACAAGCACGACAACATAGCCGTTTGGCGCAGGCTCGGACCTGCGCCGGCATCGGTTACCGCAGTTCAATACCGATTGCCGCTGCCGCATCACGTGCAATCGCACGTGCCTGGTCTACATCGGCTGCCCGCGCCAAAGTCACGCCGACGCGGCGTTGGCCCTGCACCATCGGCTTGCCGAACAGGCGCAGCGCCGAATCCGGATGGATCAGTGCTTCGGCCACGTTGCTGAAGAACGGCACACCATTGCCCTGCGCCAACATCGCGCACGATGCCGATGCACCGTTGTGACGAATGACCGGGATCGGCAGGCCAAGGATGGCGCGCGCGTGCAGCGCGAACTCGCTCAGCTCCTGCGATACCAGGGTGACCAGACCGGTGTCATGCGGTCGCGGCGAAACTTCGCTGAACCACACCGCGTCGCCCTTCA
This sequence comes from Stenotrophomonas sp. STEN035, assembly GCF_056759935.1. NCBI lineage: Bacteria > Pseudomonadati > Pseudomonadota > Gammaproteobacteria > Lysobacterales > Lysobacteraceae > Stenotrophomonas > Stenotrophomonas sp. STEN035. The sequence goes on along the minus strand of NZ_JBRRDY010000001.1, from coordinate 170,434 downwards.
CGAACAGCTCGACACCGAACAGGCCCCAACCGCCAAGGTCGTCGGTGATGGCACGGGCAATCTGCTGTGCGCCTTCCAGCGCCCTGGCCGACATCGCCTGCGGCTGCCAGCTTTCGCGATAGTCGCCGTCCTTCTGCAGGTGCCCCACCGGGTCACAGAACGCGGTGCCGCCGGCGTGGCGCACGGTCAACAAGGTGATCTCGTAATCGAAGTCGATGAAGCCTTCGACGATGCAGCGGCCGGCACCGGCGCGGCCGCCGGTCTGCGCGTACTCCCAGGCCGGGCCGATGTCGGTCTCGCTGCGCAGCGTGCTTTGGCCCTTGCCCGAGGACGACATCACCGGCTTGACCACGCACGGCAGGCCGATCGCGGCGACGGCGTCGCGGTACTCGGCTTCGGTATCGACGAAACGATAGGGCGAGGTCGGCAGACCCAGAGTTTCCGCGGCCAGACGACGGATGCCTTCGCGGTCCATCGTCAGGCGCGCGGCGCGCGCAGTCGGAATTACCCGCAGGCCCTGTTCGGCTTCCAGCTGCACCAGTGTCTCGGTGTGAATGGCCTCGATCTCCGGCACCACCAGATGCGGCTGCTCCTGCGCAATCAAGGCCTTCAACGCGGCCGGGTCCAGCATGTCCAGCACGTGACTGCGATGCGCGACCTGCATGGCCGGAGCGTTCGCATAGCGGTCGGCAGCGATCACTTCCACCCCGAAGCGCTGCAGCTCGATGGCCACTTCCTTGCCCAGTTCACCCGAACCAAGCAGCAGGACACGGGTAGCGGATGGGGACAACGGGGTACCGAGGGTGATCATCAGGCAGGTCCGGAAGGCGCAAAAGAGGGTGCCTATTCTAGGCAAGGCGGCCCGAAGAGGGGGCGCTAGCCCGCGTACACCCTGGGGAATGAGCAGGAGGACCGTGGCGATGGCGAACCGTAACCCGGGTGCGCCCCGCTTACCCGGGCTACGGCTCCCGGGCCTGCCGGGAGCTATGCCAAAATCGCTTGCATGTTGATATCAATTTGATATCTTCAATTCCAACTACCACGGAAGATGTGCCATGAAAGAGAAGTCCATCGGTTCCATTACCGGCATTCCCACCCTGCTTGGCACCCTCCTGATGATGCTTGCAGGCACCATCGCAATCATCGCAGCGATCGTTGTCACCAAGAACGGCACCGGTGGCGGCGGGCCGATGGCGATTGGCGGCATCGCATTGGTGGTTGTCGGCCTCTTCCTCAGCTGCGGCCTGTACATGGTCCAGCCCAACCAGGTGGCGGTGATCAGCCTGTTCGGCAAATACGTCGGTACGGTCAAGGACAACGGCCTGCGCTGGAACAACCCGTTCTTCAGCAAGCGCACCGTCAGCCAGCGCGTGCGCAACTTCGAGAGCGGCAAGCTCAAGGTCAATGAACTGGACGGCTCGCCGATCGAGATCGCAGCGGTCATCGTCTGGCAGGTAGTCGATGCTTCCGAAGCGGTCTACAACGTCGACGACTACGAGAGCTTCGTGCACATCCAGTCCGAATCGGCGCTGCGTGCGATGGCCACCAGCTATCCCTACGACCAGCACACCGAAGGCCAGCTTGCCCTGCGCAGTCATGCCTCCGAGATCTCCCAGCACCTGAAGGACGAACTGGCCGAGCGCCTGGCCGATGCCGGCGTGCAGGTGCTTGATGCGCGCATCAGTCACCTCGCCTACGCACCGGAAATCGCCCAGGCCATGCTGCAGCGCCAGCAGGCCAGCGCGGTGATCGCCGCACGCACGCAGATCGTCGCCGGTGCCGTCGGCATGGTCGAGATGGCGCTGCTGGAACTGCAGAAGAACGCCGTCGTCACCCTCGACGAAGAGCGGAAGGCGCACATGGTCAGCAACCTGTTGACCGTGCTGTGCTCGGACCGCGGTACCCAGCCGATCGTCAATGCCGGTTCGCTGTACTGAACAACGCAGTGAGGTAATCGCAGTGAATGTTTTCGCCCCCCTGATCATCGCCGCCACTGGCATCCCTGCTCTCTGCTTCGCCGTATGGAGCGGACGCCCCGGCACCGCGCATGCACGCGGGCTGGGCCTGCGCTGGGCCTTGATCGCGCTGTGCATGTTCGTGGCTGCCACCGGCGTCTATCTGGCTGGTGATAACCGCAACATCGCCTACGGCGTGATCATCGCGTTGGTGGTGGCGGTCAATGCGCTGGGCATTTCGCTGGTGCTGCACCTACGCCGCGGCAACAACGGAGCACCCCGCCGGTGAGCGAGAAGAAGGCCTATCCGCTGCGCATCAACGCTGATGTTCTGGCCGCGACCCAGCGCTGGGCCGACGACGAGCTGCGCAGCCTCAACGCGCAGATCGAGTATGTGATCCGCGACGCCCTGCGCAAGGCAGGTCGTCTACCCAAACCTCAAGAAGAACCCAAGGAAGAGCAATGAGCACGCAGTGGAAATACCTCGTTGTCGAATTGAAAACCACCCTGATGGGCAGCTTCAAGGCAGAAGCATTGCAGGAAGAGCTGGACAAGCAAGGTCGGCTTGGCTGGGAACTGGTCAACGTGGTCCACGCCACACCAACCATTTCCACCCCCACCCTGGTTTTCAAAAAGGCACTGTGATGAAAGCCTTGAGCGGATTGATCACAGCAGCGATTCTTTCCCTCGCCGGCAGCGCACAGGCTGCCGGCCCGGCCAGCTTGGCCACCCAGCTGCTGGACCGGCTCGATGCTGGCCAGTACGCGGCAGCCGAAGCGGACTTTTCCGCGCAGATGAAAGCGGCAGTACCGGCAGACAAGCTCAAGGCGGTCTGGGAGTCGCTGCCCGCGCAGATGGGCGCGGCCGGGCCTCGTGGTGAAGCCGTAACCAGCGAAGTCGACGGCTTCCGTATCGTCGTCATTCCACTGCGCTACGCCAACGGCGCTCTGCAGGCACGCATCGCACTGGACAAGGACGACAAAGTTGCCGGCTTCCTGGTGCAGCCTGCGGCGGCTGCACCAGCACCGCCGCCTGCAGCTGACGCCAGTTTCATCGAACAGGAGTTCAACGTGCCAGCCACTGGCAGCGCCGCCGCGGCATTGCCGGGCACGCTGACCCTGCCCAGGGGCGAAGGCCCCTTCCCTACCATCGTGTTGGTGCACGGCTCCGGTCCACAGGATCGCGACGAAACCATCGGCCCCAATCGTCCGTTCCTCGACATAGCGCGCGGCCTGGCAACGCAGGGCATTGCTGTGCTGCGCTATGAAAAACGCAGCCACGCGCGTCCGCAGGATTTCAAAGGCAGCTTCAGCATCGATGACGAAACCACCGACGATGCGGTCGCCGCGGTAAACGCGCTGGCAGCCAACGCCAATATCGATCCTCGACGCATCTACCTGCTGGGTCACAGCCAAGGTGGGTTGCTGGCTGGACGCATCGCCAAGGCCGCCAATGGCAAGCTGGCAGGATTGGTGCTGCTTGCTGCGCCTGCGCGCCCCATCCTCGATCTGCTGGCCGAACAGAACCGCTACATGCTCGGGCTGGACAGCAAGATCAGCGCCGAGGACCAAGCGCAACTCACTGCGCTGGATACTGCCATCGCGAGCGTGCGTACCAATCCAGAAGCTCGCTTGATGAATGTTCCCGGTCACTTCTGGCAGCAGCTGGAAGCTGTCGACCCCATCGCCGACGCACGCGACAGCAAGCTGCCGGTGCTGGTGCTGCAGGGTGGCCGCGACTTCCAGGTGATCGACACCGACTGGCAGCTATGGAACAAGGGCCTGCAGGGGGAGCGCTACCGCTTCCGGCACTACCCGGCACTCAACCACCTCGGCATCGCCGGTGAAGGCAAGGGCTCACTGGAAGAATACGCGCGCCCGGGCCACGTCGATCCAGCACTGATCAACGACATCGCGCTATGGATCAAAGCACAGCAATGAGCAGCCGCAACACCACGCCAACCGAGACAAAAGTGTTCGACGTTGCCAAACCAACCAGCTCACTCCTGCTCTGGTTGTGGGCGCCCATGCTGCTGGTGCTCAGCATCGATCCGCTGATCAGGCTGTACGCCGGCAAGCCGCCGTTCCAGACGACATTCGCCTCTTGGGGTGGCTGCTTGGTACTGTCCTTGGTGGGTGCAGCGCTCACGTTGGCCTACCGTCGGCGAGCGCTGCGCGTTGAACCGAAGCAATTGACCATCGCCGCCACCTTGTACACCCGGCGCGTGGCGCTGAGTTCGATGCGGCTGGACCGCGCGCGCGTCGTCAATTTCGCAGAAAACCCTGATTTCAAGCCGGGCGGGAAATCCAATGGCTTCCAGTTCCCCGGTTTCCGCGCCGGCCACTTTCACATGAAGGGCGGCGGCAAGGCGTTCTGCCTGATCACCGACAACAGCCGCGTACTGGTGATTCCGCTGCGCGACGGCAACAGCGTACTGGTCAGCCCCGAGCAACCGCGCGCCCTGCTGGATGAACTCAAGCGACTGGCCGACGGCGGCGCACGGGCCTAAGCTGCGCATATGCGCAACGCTCCCCACATCCTGCTCAACACGCCCGACATCGAAATCTGGCCAGGCGGCCTGTTGCGCGCGCGCAGCAGTGACGACGCCCGCGTGCTGGCCCGGGCAACTCAAGTGCTACGACGCAAGCGCGATGGCCGCTATCTGGCCGCACAGCTACGCGGCGGACTGATGCCCTTGGTGACCCGGCTGGCGGACGAACCCGGCATCGACTTTGCGTTGACCGCACTGGAAGCCCTGCGCTCTCAGCCATCCCGTATCCCGCCGCCGAGCGGCAGCCTGCCGTTACATCAGCTGCATCTGCATCTGCAGCAACTGGATCTGGATGCCGGCGCCTATGCCGCGCAGACCGGTTTGCCACTGGTCGCCGAACCGGCGCATCTGCGCCTGGCCGGTTTTGATCGCTACCGTCGCCCGCTCTGGCTGACCGGCGGTGCAGCGCGCGGCTGGCAGCGCATGCAGCAGGCAGCTGCTATTGATGGCGTCGCGCTGGATGCGATTTCCGGCTACCGCAGCCATGACTATCAGCTCGGCATTTTTGAACGCAAGCTGGCGCGTGGCCTGAGCGTGGAAGAGATCCTCACCGTCAACGCCGCCCCTGGCTACAGCGAGCACCACGGCGGTGACGCACTGGACATCAGCACACCGAGCGAGCCGCCTGCCGAAGAATCCTTCGAGCACACCGCAGGGTTTGCCTGGCTGCAGCAGCATGCAGCAGATTACGGCTTCCACATGAGCTACCCGCGCAACAACCCGCACGGCATCGTCTACGAGCCCTGGCACTGGTGCTATCGCAGCGTTGCGCCGTTGTAGGAACGGCGCAAGCCGCGAAGCTGATGAACTGTCCGATGCATTGCCTGCAAGGCGCCTGCCGAGCATGGCTCGGCACTACGGATAAGCATTTGCTCCCAGGTATGCCTGCGACCTGATAGATCATGGGCTTCGCGGCTTACGCCGCTCCTACAAAAGAGCAGCGTCCATAACGTTACTGCTCAGTCCTGCGAGCGATTGGTCTTTTGTTTAGGCTCGGCGCTGAAGTCGGCGATGCGCCATAGATACAGGCTGGCCCAGGTGCGGTACGGGCCCCAGCGCTCGCCGCGCTCGGCCAGGGCTTTGGGCGTCAGCATGGTCTCGCTGCCGTCGACACGTTGGGCGCCCTTGCGGATACCAAGGTCATCGATCGGCAGGATGTCGGGCCGGCCGAGGCGGAACATCAGCATCATCTCCACGGTCCAGCGGCCAATCCCGCGCACCGCCACCAGAGCGTCGACGATGGCCTGATGATCCATCACCGACATCTGCCGCAGACTAGGCAGTTCACCGGCGCGCTCGCGCCGGGCGAGGTCGCGCAGCGCCAAAGCCTTGTTGCCGGATACGCCACAAGCGCGCAGGCCGGGGTCATTAATCAGATCAAGACTTGCGGCGTGTAGACGCTTGCTGCCAATCGCCGATTCCACGCGCCCGACTATCGTCGAGGCGGCCTTGCCACTGAGTTGCTGGAACAGGATCGCCCGCGCCAACGCATCTACCGGATCGAACGAACGCGCCCAGCCTTGCGGGGCCGGCAACGGTCCAACCCGGCGCATCCAAGTAGCCAGGCGTTTGTCCACCCGCTGCAGATGCGCCTGTGCTTCATCGATGTCGAAGCCACGCCGGTAGCGGGGCATGGTTCAGCGGCGCAAGGCACTGAGTGCCAGCAGCACCCAACCGCCCATCAAGGTGATGCCGCCCGCCGGTGCCAGCGTCGTCGGCCAATGCATCAGCACATTGCCGACCAGGCTGCCGGAGAACAACAAGGTACCGACCAGCAATACATACAGCGCACCTCGACCCAACTGGTTCACCGAGGACGCACCCAATCCCACCAGCACAACGCCGTGGCCGAACGCGTACAAGGACCCGGTGTTCAGATGTGACTGTGCCAGCGGATCACTCACTCCATGCGAGGCATAGGCCGACAAGCCGATCGCCGCGGCCGCCAGCAGGCCGCCGCAGAAGGCAAGAAACGAGGGCTTACGCGTACGCCGTTCCACTCCCAACATCTCGTTCTCCAATCAATCCTGAAAACACCATCCATAAAAAAACGCGCCGCTGGAAGCGGCGCGTTTTCTCGATCAAATCATCGTCAACAGCCCGATGATTACTTGACAGCCCAGTAGAGGTCGTAGGAACCATCGACGGTGAAGGCCTTGGCCACACCACCCTTCCACGACTCATACGGACGATCAACGACTTCGTTACCGGTGGTGGTAGCCCATGCACGCAGGCCGTTACGGGCCAGGTCCAGGCCAGCCATGTGGCCGGTGTAGGAAGCGAATGCCGAACGGTGGGCCGGAGCATGCACGTAGGTCACCGGGTTGCCCGCGGGGATCTTGACGCTCAGCTCGGCCGCATCACCAGCAGCAACCGGTGCGGCAGCAACGGCCGGAGCGGCAGCTTCGCCGTCCTTCTTGTCGGCAGCCGGAGCAGCAGCGCTGCCCTTGCGAACCGGCAGAGCCACGTCGAAGGCGTACTTCTCAGCACCGAAATCGGTGGTGACGATACGGACCGGACCAGCGGCGACCAGGCCATTGGCATCCATCGTGCGCTTGATCCATTCCATGTTGTCGTCAATCGACTTCTGGATGGCATCGTTGTTGCGATCGATGTTACCGGCGTTGACCACCAGCAGATTCTCAGCCGGCACCTGGACAACCTTAAGGTCGGTCAGCGGTGCTTCGGCAGCGGCGTAGTCAACGTTCGGCACCGAGGCCAGCATGTTGGCCATGCGCGACAGACCCAGCTTCAGGTCGTCACCGATGTGACGGCTGACGTACAGGCCGGCGTAACGACCAAACAGGTCGAAACCGTACTTGACGCTGTAGTCCTGGGTGATCTTGACGTTGCGATCGTTCTTGCCGGTCGGCTCGAGCGTGAACGAGGTCACCTTGTCGGTACCGCGGGTCGGATCTTCGATGGCAATCACGACGCGCTTGTTCTTTTCGCTATCGGTGATTTCCCAGCTGCCCTGGCCCAGGTCCTTGGAGGCATAGTCCATACGGGCGCCCTTGCCGGCGTCCGGGCCGCTGAACTTCAGCTCCACGGCCTTGTCGCGCAGCACAAGCGGATTCCAATCCTTGAAGCGGCGCAGGCTGTTGACCGTGTCATACACGATCGTCATCTTGCGATTGGTTTCGATGCTTTCGGTAATGTGGCGCTCGCCCGGCAGACACACGCCAATGAGGACAAACAGGCCAGCCACGATCCCCAAAGCGATCAGGAACTCGATAATACGGGTCATTCAGGAGTCTCCGGGGCCGATCCCACGGCCGGGTTGATTTGAAGGGAAGCCCCCATCCTAGCAGGCTTTCCGCAGGTTGTTCAGCACATTTGGCGCACCGGTTTCCATTACCAGAATGCGCTATCTCAATCGATAGGCCGCAGGGTAGCGTATCAACCACCAACCCTACGCGCCTTCAGCCGATAGCTTGGACTGTACTTCGTCCGTAGCGACGCTATTTTCCACTGTGAATGGTGTCCAGCACCAGTACCGGAAGCATCTTTGCGCAAATCACCTGCCGCATCCTCACCGGCGCTGGGTGCCGCATTCATCTAAGCCATATCGGCGCCGCACCCAACTCAGACCAGCTGCAATTCAAAGGCCTTGAGCACTGCACGGGTACGGTCACGCACGCCCAGCTTGGACAGAATGTTGGAAACGTGGTTCTTGATGGTGCCCTCGGCCACGCCCAAGGAGTTGGCGATCTCCTTGTTGGAGAAGCCGCTGGCCATCAACCGCAGGATCTCGGTCTCACGGTCGGTCAGCGGGTCCGGCCGGTCCAGGCTGACGAACTCGTTGCGCATGTGTTCCAGCCCAGACAGCAAACGCTGGGTCACCGCCGGCTGCACCAAGGAGCCACCGTTGGCCACGGTACGGATGGCCCCCACCAGCTGCTCCAGGGTCACATCCTTGAGCAGATAGCCCTTGGCACCGGCCTTGAGCCCGGCCAGCACCAGCTGGTCGTCGTCGAAGGTGGTCAGGATGATCGAAGGCGGCAGGGTGCCGGCGCGACTCAGCGTCTGCAGCGCCTCCAACCCGGACATCACCGGCATGCGCATATCCATCAGCACCACATCCGGCTGCACCTGCGGAATCATCTCCACCGCCTGGCGCCCATCGATAGCCTCGGCCACCACTTCAATACTGTCATCCAGCGCCAGCAGCGAACGGATGCCCTGCCGGACCAGGGTTTGGTCGTCGACCAGACAGACACGGATCATCAATTCACTCCTTGTGGCCCTGAGGCCAACATCATATTGGTAACCAGTGGCAGGCTGGCACGAAGACGGAAACCCTCACCGCTTCGCGCTGATACGTCCAGCACACCCCCATACTGCGCCAGCCGCTCGCGCATGCCGCGCAAGCCATTGCCGGGCATTATTTCCTCGAAATCACCGCCGATGCCGTCATCATGCGCGCTGATGACGACCTGGGCTGCATCTCGCTCCACCCTGATCCACAGATTGTGGGCGCCGGCATGGCGCACCGCATTGGTGATGATTTCCTGCGTACAGCGCAGCAGCACATGGGCGCGCTCGGGGTCTTCAACACTGAATGGATCTTCGATCTGCAGGTGGATATCCAGCGACGGCACCCGCTCGGTCAGCGGCCGCAGGGCCGCCGCAAGGTCGATCGCCCCGCTTTCGCGCAGTTGACTAACCGCCTCGCGTACGTCGGTGAGCAGCAGTTTGGCCAGGGTATGCGCCTGCCGCACGTGCTCCTGCGCCTGGCCCTCGGTGATATGCCCGGCCACTTCCAGATTCAGGCTCAGCGCGGTCAGGTGGTGGCCGAGCAGGTCGTGCAGCTCACGGGAAATACGGGTGCGCTCGTTGACCCGGGCGCTTTCGGCCAATAGCAGCCGGGTGGCACGCAGCTCGGCGTTCAAGCGCCGCTGCTCCTCCCGCGCCTGGGTCTGCTGCCGCGCCACCAGACTGGTGACAAAGATGAACATCGAGAAACCGCCATACAGCAGCGACTGCAGCAGCGCCTCGAACAGCGGCAGGCCCAGAATCAGGTTATAGACCGGCAGCACCGCCAGCTGGCTCAGCACCAACCAGATGACACCGACCCAGCGGCTCAGCAGCCAGGGGATCACCCCGGCCGCGACCATCATCAGGATGCTGCCCAGGCCGGTTGCGGACAGATAGCTGACCACCAACGCCGAGACCGTCAGCAGCAGCAGCGCCAGGCGGTCGTACCAACTGGTATGGCCGGCAGCATTGAGCCCACGGGTCAGCCAGAAGTAGCAGCCGCCAAAGGTCAGGTAGGCCACGAACAGCCAGACAGCCTCGCCGGCGGCAGGCTGCAGCACGCCCTCCTCCGGCGCGTACTGGGTATAGATCAGGGGCAGACTGACCAGGGCCCAGGTAAACAGGCCGGCCAGGCGGAGGACTCGGGTATGGCTGAGGTATCCCAACATGCGTGCATGGTAAGGACCCGAGCGCCCCAACGCCCTCCCTCGGAAGTCATGCTTGGCGACCTTCGCTGATGGCTCGCCCGGCTCGTGCCACCCATGCGATAATCGCGCCACAGCCCTTTGGGCCGACCGCGATACCCCACGGAGTCACAATGTCGATTGTTATCCGCGACGTGCGCGAGCACGAGCTCGATTCCGTCCTGGCACTGAACAACAACGCTGGTCTTGCGATTCTTCCGCTGGATGCAGCCAAGGTCCGCCGTTTCTACGAAACCGCCGAATACTTCCGGGTTGCCGAACGCGACGGCAACATGGCCGGCTTCCTGGTCGGCTACGGCAGCAACAGTGTCCATGACAGCTGCAACTTCGCCTGGTTCCAGCAGCGCTACCCCAGCTTCTTCTATATCGACCGCATCGTGGTGGCCAGCCGTCGCCGTGGCGGTGGTGTCGGCCGCGCGTTCTACGCCGATGCCCAGAGCTACGCTGAGCTGCGCTACCCACAGATGGCCTGCGAGGTCTTCCTCGACCACGGCGCCGACGCCGCCCTGCTGTTCCATGGCAGCTTCGGCTTCCGCGAGGTCGGCCAGAACACCATGCCCTCGGTCGATGTGCGGGCCAGCATGCTGCTCAAGGATCTGTGCAGCTACGAGTGGGTAAAAGAGACCTATGGCGACAACCTGCCCGACGTTCCCTGGGTAGGCAACACACGCCGGCTGCTGCAACAGCGGCCGACCGGAACCTGAGATGGCAGTGAATTTGGATTACGAGCAAGCTGGTGAACTGAAAATCGGGCAGGTCGGCATTGCCAACCTGCGCATCCGCACCCTCGACGTGGAGCGCCTGGCCCAGGAAATGCGCGAACGCGTGGCGCGTGCGCCCAAACTGTTCGGCCGCGCGGCGGTGATCCTGGACTTTGGTGGTTTGAGTCAATTGCCGGACCTGGCCACCGCACAACGCCTGGTCAACGGCCTGCGCGAAGCCGGTGTCCTGCCGGTGGCGCTGGCCTACGGCACCAGCGAAACGGAAACCCTGTCGCAGCAGCTGGGCCTGCCGGTACTGGCCAAGTTCCGCGCCCAGTACGAACCGCTCGAAGCCGAACCTGCAGCCGCACCGGCGCCCGCCCCCAAGCAGAGCAAGCGCGCCGCAGCCGCAGTAGCAGCCCCTGCGCCTGCCGCACCGGCAGCCGCAGACGGTACTGCACCGCAGCCCGGCAAGATGCAGCTGAGCACGGTGCGCTCGGGCCAACAGCTTTACGCAGAGAACTGCGACCTGACCGTACTTTCAACGGTAGGCGCCGGTGCCGAGGTCATCGCCGACGGCAGCATCCATATCTACGGTACGCTGCGTGGCCGCGCATTGGCCGGTGCCCAGGGCAACACCAGCGCACGCATTTTCTGTCGCGACTTCCACGCTGAACTGGTCGCGATTGCAGGACGGTATAAGGTACTGGACGATATTCCGGACAACCTGCGCGGCAAGGCCGTGCAGGTGTGGCTGGAACAGGACCAGATCATGATTGCTGCGCTGGATTGACGCAGCTCACAACGACATTCAGGAGAGATCCTTTGGCAGAAATCATCGTAGTCACCTCCGGCAAGGGCGGCGTCGGCAAGACCACCTCCAGCGCCAGCATCGCCTGCGGCATCGCGCGGCGCGGCAAGAAAGTTGCCGTCATCGACTTCGACGTCGGCCTGCGCAACCTTGACCTGATCATGGGCTGCGAGCGCCGCGTGGTGTACGACTTCGTCAACGTGGTCCACGGTGAGGCCACGCTGAAGCAGGCCCTGATCAAGGACAAGCGCTTTGACAACCTGTTCGTGCTGGCTGCCTCACAGACCCGCGACAAGGACGCCCTGAACAAGGAAGGCGTGGAGAAGGTCCTCAAGGACCTGGCTGCCGACGGCTTCGACTACATCATCTGCGACTCCCCGGCCGGCATCGAGAAGGGCGCGTTCCTGGCGATGTACTTCGCCGATCGCGCGGTTGTCGTGGTCAACCCGGAAGTGTCTTCGGTGCGCGACTCGGACCGCATCATCGGCCTGCTCGACTCCAAAACCGCCAATGCCGAAGCCGGCAAGGCCGTACCGGCCTACCTGCTGCTGACCCGCTACAGCCCCTCCCGCGTTGAAAGCGGCGAGATGCTGAGCATCACCGACGTGGAAGAAGTGCTGGGACTCAAGGCCATCGGCGTCATCCCCGAGTCCGGCGACGTGCTCAATGCCTCGAACAAGGGCGAGCCGGTCATTCTGGATGCCGAGTCGCCGGCCGGTCAGGCCTATGAGGATGCCGTTGCTCGCATCCTGGGTGAAGAGCGCCCGATGCGCTTCACCACCGTGGAGAAGAAGGGCTTCTTCAGCAAGTTGTTTGGAGGATAAGCATGGGACTGCTCGACTTCCTGAGACAGAAGAAGACCACCGCCGAAACGGCGAAGAACCGCCTGCAGATCATCATCGCGCAGGAGCGCAGCACCCGTGGCGGCCCGGATTACCTGCCGCTGCTGCAGCGTGAGCTGCTGGAAGTCATCAAGAAGTACGTCAATATCGACGCCGACGCGGTCAAGGTGGACCTGGTCAAGGACGGCGCCAACGACGTGCTCGACATTTCCGTGGCCCTGCCCGACGACAAGTGATCAGATTCCGGCGGCTACGGCCGCCGGAACTCAAGTACCCGTGAACGAAAATCCTGCCAATCAACCAACCCAGCCCGTGCTGTGCGTTGGCGATATCCAGTGGGCCGACGCTGCGAACCTGCTCGCCCGCCACGGCCTGCACCTCAATCACGTAGCAGCTGGCGAGAAGATTCCCGGCAGCTATTGGGGCGAGCCCGAGGCCGGCATCATCGCCAGCGATGTCTACGTGCGCGACGACACCCCTGTGCATTCGATGCTGCACGAGTCCTGCCACCTGATCGTACTGCCGCCCGAGCGACGTGCGCAGGTGCACACCGACGCCACCGACTCAGTGCCCGAGGAAGACGCCACCTGCTACCTGCAGATCGTGCTGGCTGGGCAACTGCCGGGCGTAGGCAGCGCGCGCCTGATGGCCGACATGGACAGCTGGGGCTACACCTATCGGCTGGGTTCGACCCAGGCCTGGTTCGAGCAAGACGCAGAAGATGCCCGCAGCTGGCTGATCGAGCGCGAGCTGCTAACACCGTAAGCCTGTAGTGCCGAGCCATGCTCGGCAGAAACCTTCCCGGTAAAGCCCCAGCGCAGCATGGCTGCGCTCTACAGGTAAAGCGCTCCTAGCGCGGCCTGGAACTACTCATATCCAAGGTGACCCGGGTGCCCCGGTCGCGCTGCGAATGAATTTCCAACTGCCAGCCAAGGTGGTCGCACAACCGTGCAATCAAATCCAGGCCAATGCCTGCGCCCAGGTTGCGCTCGCCCTTGCTCATCCGCGCATATACCTGCGCGACTTCTTCCGGGCTCATGCCGTGGCCGGGGTCTTCAATGGTCAGCACTGCGTTGGCGGAAATCCCAAGCCGCACCACGCCACGGTCGCTGTTCTCAATCGCATTGCGCAGCAGATTGCCAACCGCCGCCTGCACTACAGCCAACGGCGCCAGCACCCGGCAGGGAGCGACTTCCACCAACACAAGTTCCAGTTCCTTGCCCTTGGCCAGGTAGCGATGGTCTTCGGCGATCTCCGGCAGCAGCTCGTCCAGCGCCACCAACTCACTCATCGCCGACAACTTGGCCGGATCACGCGCAAGCACCAGCAACAGCTGGATCAGCTGTTCCATGCCGTTTGACGTGTTGCGCACGCGCAACAGTTGCTGGCGCGCCCTTTCCGGCAGCCCGGGCTGCTCCAACGCCAACTCGGCCGCACCGGTGATCACCGCGATCGGCGTGCGTAGTTCGTGACTGGCGGTGCTGATGAACGCGCGTTCGCGCTCGACGAAATGCTCGTTGCGTCGCAGGTAATCATTCAAGGCACCGGCAATTACTTCCAACTCGGTACTGCCGCGCTTATCCACTCGTACCTGCTGGCGACGGCGCTCGGGCCGCAGCTCAGCGATATCCTGTGCCAGCACCGATAGCGGGCGTACCAGCCGGGTCATGCCCACCCAGGCCATCAGCAAGGTCACCAGCAACAAACCGATGCCAGCGAGCAACGCCCAGCGGGTGACAAAGTGCTCAAGCTCGCCGAAATCGGTGATATCCAATGCCAATACCACCCGCCCGAAATCGCTGGTATCACGCACCATCACCGCCGCCTGCTTGCCGCCCAGCAACGCGCCGTCATGCAGGCCTGGGTGCAACTGTGCCAGATCATCAGGAATCCCACCCGGCTCACTGACGGCGTAGAAATGCAAGGTATCCGAATCCTGCCAGTGGTAGGCGGGATCGACACGCATCTGGCCGATGATGCTGTCCAGCTCGGTGTTCAACAGCGAGCGCCACACCGCGTGCTCGGCATGCTCGTGCACATAGTTGGCGGCACTGAACACCGCCAGCGTTATCAGCGCCACGTATACAGCCAACCAGCCCAACAACTTGCGACGCAGGGTACGGCGTTTCATTGCGCGCTTTCCGCCACCGGTGCGGACAGGCGATAACCCACGCGCGGCAAGGTCTGTAGCAGCTTCTGCTCGAACGGGCCGTCTACCGCGCGTCGCAACTCGTAGATATGCGAGCGCAGCATGTCGCCATCCGGCGGCTCATCGCCCCAAAGCGCGTATTCGAGCTGATTGCGGGTAACCGCCGCCGGGCTGGCGCGCATCAGCACTTCCAGCAGCTTGCGGCAGGCCGGGTAGAGATGCAGTACCTGACCTCCGCGACGGGCCTCAAACGTAGCCATGTCCAGACTCAGGTCATGGACCTCCAGCCGCTTGCGTGGGTTGCGCCCGTGCGTGCGCGCCAGCACCGCTTCAAGCCGCACTTCCAGTTCCGGCAGCGCGAACGGCTTGGTCAGGTAATCATCGGCGCCGGCGCGGAAGCCGGCGATCTTGTCCGGCAGCTCGTCACGGGCGGTCAGCATGATTACCGGCACTTCGGAACGGAACTCCTCGCGCAGCTTGCGCAACACCTCCGGCCCCTCCATGCGCGGTAGCATCCAGTCCAGCAGGATGGCGTCATAACTCTGGGTACCGGCCAAGTGCAGGCCGGTGATGCCGTCCGGGGCGACGTCAAGCGTGTGCCCGCGGGCTTCGAAATAATCGAAGAGGTTGGCGATCAGGTTGCGATTGTCTTCAATGACCAGCAGCCGCATGCGGGCATGACCTTGCTGCCCCGGGCCGAGGCATTACCGACGTATCCTAGCGCCGCTGCCGTCGAATTGTCGTTGGAATGGCATCCAAACCTGCAACGCTGCGTTCGCGGCGCATGGTTTCGACGCGTTTCCAACGCCACCTGCGTCATCATCCTGCCAGCCTTTGACACCGAGCCGCCTGTGCGCACAAATCCACCGCGTTCCTCCAGCACGAAACTATGGTTTGCCATCCTCATCGCGCTGGTCATCGCCAGCCTGCTGGCCGGGCTTGGCATGCGCTCCCCTGCCCCGCCTGACGAGCCACGCTTCGTGTTGGCCGCACGGCACATGGTGGAGACCGGGCAGTGGCTGCTGCCGCACCGCGGCAGCGAGTTGTATGCGGAAAAGCCGGCCACCTTCATGTGGATCCAGGCAGCCACCTACAAGCTCATCGGCGATTGGAACCTCTCATTCCTGATTCCTTCCTTGCTGTCGGCGCTGCTCACCCTGTGGCTGACCTGGGACATGAGCCGGCGGCTGTGGAACCGGCAGATCGCCCGCTATGCGGTGATCGGCCTGTTTGTCTGCATCCAGTTCGGACTGATGGCCAAACGCGCACAGATCGACATGGTGCTGGTCGGCATGACCACCCTGGCCCTGTGGGGACTGGTACGGCACCTGTTGCTTGGCCCGAACTGGTGGGCGCTGGCCCTGGCCGCCTTCGCGGCAGGTGCCGGCACGGTGACCAAGGGCGTGGGCTTCCTGCCGCTGCTGATGTTGCTGCCGTGGATGGCCTGGCGCTGGCGTCATCCGCAGGCCGCCGGGCCGGGCCGCAGCTGGGGCTGGTGGCTGTTGTTGCCTGCCTTTCTGGCCGGCACCGCGATCTGGCTGGGCCCGCTGGCCATCGCCCTGTTGCAGAACCCCGATCCGCACCTGCAGTCCTATGCCAAGGAACTGCTGTTCAAACAGACCGGTACCCGCTACGCCAATGCCTGGCACCACCACCAACCGTTCTGGTACTACCTGCAGGTAATGGCCACGCTGTGGCTGCCAGGCAGCCTGCTGGCGCCTTGGCTGGTGCCTGCCTGGTGGCGCCGCTGCCGCCGTGCCGATCCACGCTACATCCTTCTGCTGGGCTGGGCCCTGCTGGTACTGGTGTTCTTCAGCGCCAGCCCGGGCAAACGTGAGGTCTACATCCTGCCGATGCTGCCTGCCTTGGCCGTAGCCGCAGCGCCATTGCTGCCTGGCCTGCTACGCCGCACCAGCGTGCGCTGGCTCCTGATGCTGTATGTGCTGCTATTGGCCGTGGCCACGCTGGTGGTCGGCTATGGCGCGGTGCACGGCGATGGTTGGGCCCAGCGCAGCGCGATCAAGCGCGCGATCGACCCATGGGTGTTGCCGCAAGTTGGCTGGTGGTTGATCGGCTTTGGCGCCGCCTCACTACTGTTGGTGCTGGTACTACGACTGCGCCGTGCCGGGCTGGCGGTGGTGCTGACCACGGTAATGCTGTGGTCGATGTATGGGCTCGGCGCCATGCCAGCACTTGATCCCTATAGTTCCGCCTCGCTGGTGATGGACAAGGCGCGTGCGCGCATCGGCCCGGACGCGGAGCTGGGCATGGTTGCCTGGCGTGAACAGAACCTGCTGCAGACCCACCCACAGGCTACCGACTTCGGCTTCAAACGCCCGGTTGCCGAACAATGGGAAGACGCAGCGCGCTGGGTGACTGAAGACCCACAACAGCGCTGGCTGTTCGTACTGGACAAGGCGATGACGCCCTGCGCCGACCAAAGCCAGGTCATCGATATCGGCAGTGCGAACCGCAACAACTGGCAGTTGCTGCCCGGCACCGCGCTGCAGGCTGACTGCGTTGCCAGGACCCATGGCGTCGTAGCCGGCGGCGAAGGCGCGCTGGAGAGCGACGGCGACTGACACCCGCCTGTCGGGCTTGTTGATGCAGGCTTGTTGAAACACGCGTAAGAGTGGCTGCGGCGGATCCAACGCAGCCACTCTTACGCCTCAGCCGCTGTGGTCAAACCGGCGGCCAAACTGAAACGCCGACATAATCTCGACATCGTTCCGACCTGTCTCCGACATATCTCGGCACAGCATGGCCGCATCCCGTTTCATGGCGCCCAAGCTACATGTCGCAGCCCCCCACTTCCGCCGCCCTGGTCCCGGTTGCCGAACGCAGCCGTCTGAGCTTCGCCGGGCGCACCCTGCTGATCCCACTATTGGTCGTCGCCTTTGGCAGCCTGTTGTTGATGGCCGGCAACGGTGATCAATGGCTTGCCGATCAGCTGTTCCGCTGGCAGGGCAGCCAGTGGGCGTTGAAAGACGCCTGGTGGACCAGCCACCTTATCCATAAGGGCGGCCGCAACCTGACCTGGTTTGTCGCGCTGCTGGTGATCCTGGCGCTGATCCGCAGCTGCATGGACATGCGCTGGCGTCCGCTGCGGCGGCCACTGGCGTACCTGATTTCGTCGGTAGCGCTGACCACCAGCATCGTCGCGCTGCTGAAATCCTGGACCCATATGGACTGCCCCTGGGACCTGGAGCGTTACGGCGGCCTGCGCCCCTTCATTGGCTTGTTCGAACAACGACCGGTTTCGCTGGGCCACGCTGCCTGCTTCCCGGCCGGGCATGCAGGCTCGGGCTACGCATGGGTGGCGCTGTTTTTCTTCATGCTGCAGGTACGCCCGCAATGGCGCTGGCCGGCACTGAGCATCGCCCTGCTGATCGGCATGGTGTTCGGCCTGGCCCAGCAGCTGCGCGGCGCCCACTTTGCATCGCATGACCTGTGGGCGCTGGCGATCAGCTGGCTGGTCGCAACAACCCTGTACCTGTGGATGTTCAATCCCACTACATCGGCCGCCTCCCTGTCGCGCGCTGCTATTGGCAACGTCGGAGAAAAAGCATGAGCGTCGCTGCCCCCCGTACTGTCGGACTGCCGTCGTCTTGGGTGCGCCTGCGCAACTGGCGCCCGGAGATCAGCACCGAAGCCCTGATCCTGTTGGCCAGCGTGTTTTTTGCACTGGTCTGCAACAACCTGTTCTGGCGCAGCGCGATTGCCACCAACCCGAGCAGCATTCTGTTCGCGGTATCGCTGTTTGCGCTGTTGGTAAGCGTGCATGCAATTCTGTTCAGCCTGCTGATCTGGCGCTGGAATGCCAAGGTTGTGCTGACGTTGTTGTTCATCACCACCGCCTTCGCCACGCATTACATGAACAGCTACAACGTCTATCTGGACGCAGACATGCTGCGCAATGTACTGGCCACCGACCACAAGGAATCACGTGAGCTGATGACGCCGGCATTGTTGTTGCCGCTGATCGGCTACGGCCTGCTACCAACCTTGTTGCTGTGGCGCGTGCGGCTGCGCAAGCGCAGCTGGGGGCGAGCCCTCTTGTGGCGTGCCGCCTTCCTGGTTGGCGTGATCGTGGCGGGCGGCGCCGGCACCATGCTGTCGTTCCAGAACGTTTCCGCATTGATGCGCAATCACCGGGAAGTGCGTTACCTGGCCACGCCGGCCAACTATCTGATCGCGCTGAAGCAGAACTTTGCCAGCTCCAGCCCCATGAAGAAGCAACCCAAGTTGCCATTGGGTACCGATGCCAAGGCCATGCCACGTGCGGCTGGCAGCAAACCGCGCCTGCTGGTACTGGTTGTAGGCGAAACCGTGCGTGCGCAGAACTGGGGTTTGAACGGCTATGCCCGCCAGACCACCCCGGAGCTGGCGCAGACCGGCGTAATCAATTTCCCGGACATGCATTCCTGCGGTACCAGCACCGAAGTATCGCTGCCCTGCATGTTCTCGCCGTTTGGCCGTCACGACTACGATGAGAAAAAGATCCGCGGCCACCAGTCACTGCTGCACGTGCTTGAACACGCCGGCATCGCCACCCTCTGGCGCGATAACCAGTCCGGCTGCAAGGGCGTTTGCGACGGCCTCGAAATCCAGCGTCTGGATGATGCAACCACGCCGGGCCTGTGCGCCGATGGCCGCTGCATGGATGAGATTCTTCTGGAAAATCTCGCTGCACAGGTGCGCACCAAGCCCGGCGATCGCGTGGTTGTGCTGCACCAGCTGGGCAACCACGGCCCGAGCTACTTCCAGCGCTATCCGGCGCAATTCCGCCAGTTCGGACCCACGTGTGACACTGCGGACCTGGGCAAGTGCAGCCGCGAGGACATCGTCAACAGCTACGACAATGCAATCCGCTATACCGATCATTTCCTGACCCGCACCATTGCCTCGCTGCGTGGAATGGAAGACTACGACACGGCGATGATCTACCTGTCCGATCACGGCGAATCACTGGGTGAAAAGGGCCTGTATCTGCACGGCGTGCCGTATGCGATCGCGCCGGAAGAGCAGACCCGGGTACCGATGGTGATGTGGTTCTCGCCGGGGTTTACGGCGGATCGTGGCCTGGACATGAGCTGCGTGCGGCGCCGGTCTGCGCAGCGCACCGACCAGGACAACCTGTTCCCCTCGGTGCTTGGGCTGATGCAGGTGCAGACTTCGGTGTATGACCGGTCTCGGGATGTGTTCGCGGAGTGTGCGGGCTGATGGAATGACGGGATTGGCTTTTGGCTTGTTCCGGGTAGCTGCGCCGCAGGTTTGGGAGTTTGAAATGCGGTAGGTCGCGGAAGCCGGAACGCGCGATGCCTTGGGCTTCTGCTTTGGCTTGGGCTTCTGCTTTGGCTTGGGCTTCTGCTTTGGCTTGGGCTTCTGCTTGGGCTTCTGCTTTGGCTTCTGCTTTGGCTTCTGCTCTGGCTTCGGCTTTGGCTTTGGCTTTGGCTTTGGCTTTGGCACTACCTTCCCTTCTCCCGCTTGCGGGGGAAGGTGCCCGGAGGGCGGATGGGGGAGCTGTTGTTGTTGCCGCCTCTGCAGGCCCTGAGTACGCTTTTCTTATCAGGGCAACATTCGATACAGAATCTGCATCGTCAAGACGCAGCAGTTGCATGCAGTCGTAGTATTCACGGTCCCCCGGCTTCGCGGCTCACACCGCTCCTACAAAAGTCTGGCTTCTTCATTCTCCCGGCAAACAAGGTCCGCCAGCCATCGGACCCAACCTCAGACTGATGATCCATCAGCTTCGCGGCTGACGCCGCTCCTACAAACCAGCCTTCCCCACAAACAGCGCGCCGCCTGCAACAAGGAGCTTCCATGGCCACCTTCCCGCAATGGCTTCCCTGGGCACTACTCTCCGCAGTATTCGCAGCGCTGACCGCCATATTCGCCAAGCTCGGCCTGCAGAACATCGACTCAGACATGGCGATGCTGCTGCGCACGGTCATCATCAGCGTGGTGCTGGCCATGTTCGTCGCCGCCACCGGAAAATGGAGCAATCCGCTGCAGCTACCTGGCACGACCGTTGGCTGGCTGGCGCTGTCCGCCCTGGCCACCGGCGCCTCCTGGATGTGCTATTTCCGCGCCCTGCAACGCGGCCCAGCCTCACAGGTAGCCCCGGTCGACAAGCTCAGCGTGGTGCTGGTCGCCATCTTCGCCGTGGCCTTCCTGCACGAGCGCCTGGCCTGGCGCGAATGGCTGGGCGTGGCGATGATCGGCGGCGGCGTTCTGCTGATGGCGCTCAAGCGCTGAGCTTTCTCCACTTGCGGCCCGGCCGCCGCCCTACTAGCCTTCGCCGGTACTTAACAAACCGGGGTTTGCTGTGAAGAATCGTCATTTGGTCCTGGCCGCCGCCGTTGGCGTGGCCGTGCTCTCGCTGGCTGCCTGTAAAAAGGACGCCGCCACCGACGCCGCCAAGCCGGCCACCACCCAGGCCGCACCGGCCGAAAGCGCCGACCAGTTCATCGCCCGCGTCAATGCCGAATACAAGGCCATGTACCCGGAAATGACCTCGGCGCAGTGGCTGTCGTCCACCTACATCAATGACGATTCGGCACGTGTCGCGGCCAAGGCCAACGAGCGCTGGCTGACCGTGCTCAATGGCTGGATCGAGCAGGCCAACAAGTACGACGGCCAGCCGATGAGCGCCGACACCAAGCGCGCCATC
The DNA here is from genome assembly GCF_056759935.1 of Stenotrophomonas sp. STEN035. Taxonomy (NCBI): domain Bacteria; kingdom Pseudomonadati; phylum Pseudomonadota; class Gammaproteobacteria; order Lysobacterales; family Lysobacteraceae; genus Stenotrophomonas; species Stenotrophomonas sp. STEN035. Next base: position 149,291 of record NZ_JBRRDY010000001.1, on the reverse strand, counting down.
AGCCTGCTCAAGCTGATGACCTCGATGCCGGCCCCGCGCGACCCGCAGAAGCTGGCCGAACTGGCTGGCATCGCAACCAAGCTGGAAGGCGACTACGGCGCCGGCACCTACTGCGTGGGCGAAGGCGACAACAAGAACTGCCGCCAGCTCGGCGACCTTGAGAAGGTGCTGGCCACCTCGCGTGACTACGACAAGCAGCTCGATGCATGGCAGGGCTGGCAGTCCACCGCGGTACCGTCGCGCGCCAACTACCAGCGCTTCGTCGAACTGGTCAACGAAGGCGCCCGCGAACTGGGCTATACCGACGCCGGCCAGATGTGGCGCAGCGGCTACGACATGCCCGCCGATCAGGTTGGCCCGGAAACCGACCGCCTCTGGGAGCAGGTCAAGCCGCTGTACGAGCAGGTGCATTGCTATACCCGCGCCAAGCTGGACAAGGAATACGGCAAGGACAAGGCCGAAGTCGGCGGCGGCATGATTGCCGCGCACCTGACCGGCAACATGTGGCAGCAGGATTGGAGCAACCTGTGGGACATGACCGCGCCGTACCCGAACGCGGGCAGCCTGGACATCACCGCCGCACTGGAAAAGCAGTACCAGACCAACCTGAGCGCGGCACTGGCCAAGGCCGGCGGCAGCGACCCGGCAACCCGTTTCAAGGCACAGCGTGAGGCCGAGCTGGTCACCGCCCGCCAGATGACCGAGCGCGCGCAGGACTTCTACGTCTCGCTGGGCATGCCCAAGCTGCCGGAGAGCTACTGGCAGAACACCCAGTTCATCAAGCCGCTGGACCGCAACGTGGTCTGCCACGCCAGCGCCTGGGACATGAACATGGGCGGCGATGGCAAGGACGTGGGCCCAGACGTGCGCACCAAGATGTGCATCACCCCGAACGAAGAAAACTTCACCACCATCTACCACGAGCTCGGCCACATTTACTACGACCTGGCCTACAATCCGCTGCCGCCGTTGTTCCAGGGCGGTGCCAACGACGGCTTCCACGAAGCCATCGGCGACACCATCGTGCTGGCGATGACGCCGAAGTACCTCAACTCGATCGGCCTGGTCGGCGCGCAGCAGGAAAGCCGCGAAGCCACCATCAATGCGCAGATGCGCATGGCGATGTCGGGCGTGTCGTTCCTGCCGTTCGGGCTGATGATCGACCGCTGGCGCTGGGGCGTGTTCGACGGCTCGATCAAGCCGGACCAGTACAACCAGAAGTGGTGGGAACTGAAGGCGCAGTACCAGGGCGTGGCCCCGGCCAGCGCACGCGGCGAAGAGTTCTTCGACGCCGGCGCCAAGTACCACGTACCGGGCAACACCCCGTACCTACGTTACTTCCTCGCGCGCATCCTGCAGTACCAGTTCTACAAGGGCCTGTGCGACGCGTCCGGCTACACCGGTCCGCTCAACGAGTGCAGCTTCTACGGCAACAAGGAAGCCGGGCAGAAGTTCTGGGCGATGCTGAGCAAGGGTTCCAGCCAGCCGTGGCAAGCCACGCTGAAGGAACTGACCGGCACCGAGAAGCTCGATGCTGGCCCGATGCTGGAATACTTCGCTCCGCTGCAGGAGTGGCTGAAGCAGCAGAACGAAGGCCAAATGTGCGGTTGGCAGGCGGCGGCTCCGGCCACTGCACCGGCTGCTGCACCGGCACAGCCTTCCGCACCGTAAGCAGAACCGTTTGGGATACAAGCAAAGGGCGCCGTGATGGCGCCCTTTGCCTGTCCGCCCGCGCGGCACCTGCAGCCAGTCAAAACAGCAGCAGCAACCGGCGACGCCCGCGACTTCGAAGGACGCCATGCGCCTTGACGTACCCGTGCCAGGGCAAGGCTAACCGGTCGGGAATGAGAGTCTGTGCAGATCTTGTTGCACTGGCAGTAGCACCCGCGGCAACGTCGGAGTCACGTGGATAAACGGCGACCACGCCAAGGATGAACATGGGCAATAGAAGCACCGCAATAGACAGCAGCGTTGACGCTCCACTGACCGGGCCCGGCAACTATCCGCTGGACCTCACCGGCCCGGGCAGCCACACCTTGGTGCGTACGCTGGGCGTAGGCAGCCTGGTGATCGCACCTGCCGCGGCTGCAGGCAAATCCGATCTCCAGGTCGCCTCTGACCTCAGCATCAACTGGGCAGCCTTCAACCCGTTCGCTACGCCCGCTGGATCACCCTGGCCGCGGGTGATCCATTACACAGGTGCGGATCGGAGCATCTTCGAATGGGCCCGTAAGCGCCCCGTCGAGCAACTGAGCTGGGCACCTGTACTCGACACGGATACCGTAGTCGACGCCAGCCGATCCAACATCCGCACATTGGCGATTCAACTGGACCAAGCGGAAGCGAACCTGCAGATGCTACTGCCCGGGCCGGAGATCGCAGCAAATCTCCACCTCAGTATCTCTGGCTATATCAGTCGTTTCTCGACGAAGGGACAACTGCCCAACTCCCTGTCGTTGGCCCCGGAGACGGGCTCGCGCAGGGAAACTTCCACGTTCCAGCTACCAGACATGGGTGAACTGAATGACGTTCACGACCTGATGCTGGTCAACAAACCGATGGCACGCCCCATCTCGCTGAAATGCCTTTCGCGCTTCAGACATCTGAAGTCGCTGAGCCTGTATGGCAATTTCGTCGACCTTGATGCACTTGCCGCACAGCCACAGCTGCAGAATCTGCAACTGCGCTATATGCCCTCGTTGGAAGGCCTGCCAGCACTTAGCTGCTGGCCTACGCTGGACGGCTTCATTGCCTTCAACGTCGAGGAAACCGCCGGCAAGCATCTGCGCCAGCAGCTGAAGGCACGCGACCAGCAGCGCCCATGGACCGGACACGCATCGGTATCGCAGTTGCGCAAACCAGCATGGTGGGAAAGCGAGTTCGGGCGTCCGTTCTCGTCGTGGCCAACGCGCCTTGCGAAACAGGCCAATGCAGCTTACGACAGCACTTTGTCGGCATTGGCAGCTGCACAAACGCTCGCCGAAGGAGAAGCAGCCCTGACCTGTTTCACGGTGCGCTTCAATACGCTGAAGGGCATCGAAACCTCCGAACGCGACGACCTCGGCGAAGCGATTTGGCAGCTCGGCCGTTCAGAGCATGCCCTGCGCGTCGGCGTAACCGATGATCTCGCACAGCAATGGTTCGATGCAGCGCGCGACTATTGAGCTGGACTGCAGACCGCAGCCTTCCGCTTCGCCCCCTTGAGGCAACCTGACTGTTGCTCCGTGCCTGCGATCGCCCTTCTGGCTCAACGGCATCGGCATCGCGGTTCTGGCATGGCTACTCCGCAGTACATTTCGGCCGTTGTGGTACTACCAGGGATATGTTGGATGAGCACGTACCACACCCTGGGTGCACTGCACGTATCCGGGCACAGGATCATCTGTAGTGCCGAGCCATGCTCGGCAGAAGCTTCACCGATAGAAATGATGCAAAGCCTCCGAGCCATGCCCGGCAGCAGCTTCATCGATGGACTGGATCCACTACGGCGGCCCCTGTGCGTGCTTCGCGGCTTACGCCGCTCCCACAAGAGCAGGGATGCAACGAACGCTCTTTGCAGACGACAAGGGCGCCAACGGCGCCCTTGTCGGTTTCAAGCTTGTACGCAGGCTCAATGCGTGCCAGCGGCCGCCTTGCCCTTGGCACCCAGCTCACCGGCCAGGTTGCGCTTATAGGTATCGAAGTCGATGCCCTGCTCTGCTGCTTCGGCATGCGCAGCGTCCTTGAGCGCATCGGAATACATCAACCGCACCGGCGTGTCGTTGTTCTCGTGCCACTCGGCGGCCTGCATGATCAGCGCCAGCACGCGGGCAGCGCTGGTGGTCTCACCGGCGATCTTGCCATCCATGCCCAGCACCCACTCGCCATCACGGCGAACGATACCGGCCAGCAATGCACGGTGCTGGTCGCGCAGCTCGGCATGCGGCTCCACTTTGGCCTTTACCGGCGGATTGGCTTCGGCCTGGTTGCGCTCGCGCTCGGCCAGCTTCTTCTTCGCCTCGCGGCGGCCTTTGGATTGGATCGACATCAGTTGTTCACTCTTTGAACGGCCGCCGGTGATGGCGGCACAGCTATTGTCCCCGATGCGGGGGTGAATTCGTGTCAGGACGCGGCTTCGTCACGCTGGGTACGCTGACTGATGCGCTCCCACTTCCACATCGCCCAGCTGCCCAGGCCGAACAGGGCCGCGCCGATGGCCAGGGTCAGGCCGCTGCGGCTGAGCATGGGCGAGAGCACGCCGGCGATGATGGCATTGGTCACCAACGTACTGAACGCCTGCATCGACGAGGCGGTACCACGCTGGCGCGGGTACATGTCGAGGATGGCCAGGGTCAGGATCGGGAAGATCAGGGCCACGCCAAACGAGGTCAGGGTGAACGGCAGCACCGCCCACGGCACCGTCATCTCGGTCGCGAAGGCGTTGTAGCTGATGTTGTAGATGGCCGCCACCGCCATGAAGCAGTAACCAATCCGCACTGCCCGCGCGCCATCCATGCGCCCCGCCGCACGGCCGGAGGCATAGGCACCCAAGGCCATGCCACCGATGGTGGGGATGAACAGCCAGGCGAACTGGTGCTCGTTCATGTGCAGCAGATCAAGTACGAAGGCCGGCGCCGAGGCGATGTACAGGAACAAGCCGCCGAAGCCCAGCGAACCGGCCAGGGCCAGGCGCAGGAAGCGCGGGTTGATGCCGATGCTGATGTAGTCCTGCAGCAGGCGCTTGGGGTGCAGGCTCAGGCGCGCATGCGGCGGGTGGGTTTCCGGCAGCCAGATGCAGGTGATCAGCAGCAACAGCGCCGAGAACCCGACCAGGAACCAGAAGATGCCCTGCCAATGCGTCCATCCCAGCAACCAGCCGCCGATGATCGGGGCGATGGCCGGGGCGATGGAGAAGATCATCGAGACCTGGCTCATCAGCCGCTGCGCATCGTCACCGTCGTACAGGTCGCGGATCACCGCGCGGCCGATGATGTAGCCGACGCCAGCCGAAAGACCCTGCAGGAAGCGGAACAGCAGCAAGGTTCCCATGTCGGTGGACAATGCACAGCCGACGGACGCGCCGATGAACACCACCAGCCCACCGATGATCACCACCTTGCGGCCCAGCGCATCGGACAGGGCGCCATGTACCAGGCTCATCAAGGCATAAGCCAGCAGATAGACGCTGATTACCTGCTGCATCGCGAGCTTGTCGGCGCCCAGATCGGCGCCCATGTGCGGGAACGCGGGGAACACCGCATCGATCGCGAACGGGCCGAACATCGACAGGCCGGCCACCAGAATGGCGATACGGCGCAGCGAAACCTGCTTGTTTGCTTCCATGGCTTTCACTAACCAGCAACGGCACCGGCGCGGGAGCCGATGTGGGGTGGGGACAGAATGAACAGGACCGGGCGCGACGGCGCTGGACGGCCATGATGCGGAAATTTGTCCGGACATTCATCCGCTTCAGCCAGCGGTTCCGGGATGCCCGGCCGTACGCCTGCAAGACGCGGGATTGAAACCGGGATGCAGATGGTAATCCAAGCCGCTGCGCGGGTCTGCCCCGGTGCTTTACCGGGCTATAATCGCCAGGCTGCACGAACAAGGTGGGAGAAGCGGTTCACCCCGCTGCCGAAGGCGCAAACGCCCGTAATCGCTCAGGCCCGATACCACCCGTACCAAAACTCTGGAGAGACCGGTTCAATCCGGCGCCGAAGGTGCACGAAGCGCACGATCCTCGTCGCGTCGCTTCCAAACTCTCAGGCAAAAGGACAGAGGGGCGCGAGGTAAGCCTTTGGCTTGCCGGCTGTGCTGTCGCGCCTGCGCGGCAACCGGACGGCAACAAGGCGAGCCTGGCTCACCGCCCCTGCCCTGCATGCCTTCTCCGGACGTCAGCCATGACCCAGAACACCCCTTCGCTGCGCGAGCTCGAACACCACTCCGCGTTTGTTGACCGCCACATCGGCCCCAACGACGCTGAAATCGCGCAGATGCTGCGCACCGTTGGCCACGATTCGCTCGAAGCACTCACCGACGCCATCGTGCCGGGTTCGATCAAGTCGCCGGCGCCGCTGGCGCTGCCCGAGTCGCTGACCGAAGTCGACGCGCTGGCCAAGATCCGCGCCATCGCCGACAAGAACAAGGTCCTGCGCAGCTTCATCGGCCAGGGCTATTACGGCACCCACACGCCGAACGTGATCCTGCGCAACATCCTCGAGAACCCGGCGTGGTACACGGCCTACACGCCGTACCAGGCGGAGATCTCGCAGGGCCGCATGGAAGCGCTGATCAACTTCCAGACCATGGTCGCCGACCTGACCGGCATGGAAATCGCCAACGCCTCGCTGCTGGACGAAGCCACCGCCGCCGCCGAAGCGATGACCCTGGCCAAGCGTTCGGCCAAGTCCAAGTCCAAGGTGTTCTTCGTGCAGGACAGCGTGCACCCGCAGACGCTGGAACTGCTGCGCACCCGCGCCGAACCGATGGGCATCGAGCTGCTGATCGGCAAGCCGGCTGACGCGCTGAGCGCCGACACCTTCGGCGTGCTGCTGCAATACCCGGACAGCCTTGGCAACATCGGCGACTACAAGGCGCTGGTCGAGGCCGTGCACGCCCGCCAGGGCCTGGTTGCGGTTGCCACCGACCTGCTGGCACTGACCCTGATCGCCGCTCCCGGCGAATGGGGCGCAGACATCGCCATCGGCAACAGCCAGCGTTTCGGCGTGCCGTTCGGTTTCGGCGGCCCGCATGCCGCCTTCATGGCCTGCCGTGATGCCTACAAGCGCTCGATGCCGGGCCGCCTGATCGGCGTCTCGGTCGATGCCGAAGGCAAGGCCGCTTACCGCCTGACCCTGCAGACCCGCGAGCAGCACATCCGCCGCGAGAAGGCCACTTCCAACATCTGTACCGCACAGGTGCTGCTGGCGGTGATGGCCTCGATGTACGCCGTCTACCACGGCCCGGAGGGCCTGCAGCGCATTGCCCGCCGCACCCATCGCCTGGCTGCCATCCTCGCCGCCGCACTGCGCAGCAAGGGCGTGGCGGTCGGCAACGACTTCTTCGACACCCTGCACATCACCGGCGTTGATTCGGCTGCGCTGAAGGCAAAGGCCGAAGCCGCCGGCATCAACCTGCGCATCATCGATGCCGGCTCGGTCGGCATCAGCCTGGACGAAACCGCCACCCGCGCTGACGTAGTCGCGCTGGGCCAGCTGTTCGGCGCCAGCGTCGATGTGGATGCACTGGATGCCAGCACCGCCGACGCACTGCCGAAGAGCCTGCTGCGCACCAGCGACTTCCTCGCCCACCCGGTGTTCAACACGCACCACAGCGAGCACGAGATGCTGCGCTACCTGCGCTCGCTGGCCGACAAGGACCTGGCGATGGATCGCACCATGATCCCGCTGGGCAGCTGCACCATGAAGCTCAACGCCACTGCCGAGATGATCCCGGTGACCTGGCCGGAATTCGCCAACATCCACCCGCTGGCACCGGCTGATCAGGCCCAGGGCTACAAGGAACTGATCGACGGCCTGGAAGCAATGCTGGTCGAGTGCACAGGCTATGACGCAGTGAGCCTGCAGCCGAACTCCGGCGCGCAAGGCGAATACGCCGGCCTGCTGGCGATCCGCGCTTACCACCGTTCGCGCAACGAAGGCCATCGCGACATCTGCCTGATCCCGGACTCGGCGCACGGCACCAACCCGGCCTCGGCACAGATGTGCGGCATGACCGTGGTCGTGACCAAGACCGACAGCAACGGCAACGTCGATGTCGAAGACATCCGCCGCAACGCCGAGAAGTACAGTGACCGCCTGGCTGCGATCATGATGACCTACCCGTCCACGCACGGCGTGTTCGAGGAAGAAGTGGTCGAGATCTGCGAGATCATCCACAAGCACGGCGGCCAGGTGTATACCGACGGTGCCAACATGAACGCCCTGGTTGGCGTGGCCAAGCCCGGCAAGTGGGGCTCGGACGTGTCGCACCTGAACCTGCACAAGACCTTCTGCATCCCGCACGGCGGCGGCGGCCCGGGCGTTGGCCCGTGTGCGGTGAAGTCGCATCTGGCCCCGTTCCTGCCGGGCAAGCTCGGCGACAACGGCCCGGTCGGCATGGTCAGCGCAGCCAGCTTCGGCAGCGCCTCGATCCTGCCGATCAGCTGGATGTACATCACCCTGATGGGCACCGCTGGTCTGCGCAAGGCAACCCAGGTTGCACTGCTCAACGCCAACTACATTGCCAAGCGTCTGGCTCCGCATTACGCCACGCTCTACACCGGCCGCAACGGCCTGGTGGCGCATGAGTGCATCCTCGACGTGCGTCCGCTGGAGAAGACCTCCGGTATCGGCGCCGAGGACGTGGCCAAGCGCCTGATCGACTTCGGCTTCCACGCCCCGACCCTGAGCTTCCCGGTTGCCGGTACGCTGATGGTCGAGCCGACCGAGAGCGAATCGCAGCACGAACTGGATCGCTTCATCGACGCGATGATCCAGATCCGCGAGGAAATCCAGGCCATTGAAGACGGCAAGCTGGACCGCGAGGACAACCCGCTCAAGCACGCCCCGCATACCGCAGGTGCGGTAACGGCCAGCGAGTGGACCCATGCGTACCCGCGTGAGCTGGCTGCCTTCCCGCTGCCGTCGTTGAAGCTGCAGAAGTACTGGCCGCCGGTTGCCCGCGTGGACAACGTGTACGGCGACAAGAACATCATGTGCGCCTGCATCCCGGTGGATGCGTACAAGGAAGATGTCGAGGCGTGATCGGGGCTTGATTGCCTGATGCGTGAATGAAAACAGCCGGCGAAAGCCGGCTGTTTTTTGTGACGATTGGGAGGTTGGAACAGCTGGTCTTTCTTGATCGGCGTAAATAGCAGGAGCAAGGCTTTGGCTTTGGCTTTGGCTTTTGCCTTCGGCTTCGGCTTTGGCTTTTGCCTTCGGCTTCGGCTTCGGCTTCGGCTTCGGCTTTGGCTTTGGCTTCGGCTTCGGCTTCGGCTTCGGCTCCTGCTTTGGCTCTGGCCTTCCCTTCTCCCGTTTACGGGAGAAGGTGCCCAACGGGCGGATGAGGGGGCTTTTGACTTTGCTTAGCTAGAAGCTTCCCTCACCCCAACCCCCGCTCCGCGCCCCGGCCCTTGCGCTGGCGCAAGGGCGTTCGATGGGCAGCGAACCCGTGGTTCGCAAGCTGCCCATCTCACCCCGTAAACGGGAGAGGGGCTTAAGAGCTGCAATTGCATTCTCCGCTGCGCAGCTGCAATTGCATTTACCGCTGCTCCGCTGCAGCTCCTCAATACCCCTTCTGCTTCAACCAGGCATCCACCTGCGGCTTGCGCTCTGCACGCAACCGCAGCTTGGTCTGGATACCCGCAATCACCGTCTCCGCATCACGTCGCGAGGTCGGTGCGATATGCGCATCGGCAAATGCCTTGATCTTGTCCACCATCAGCAGGTTGTCAGCGCTGCGGCCGAGCCCCGGGTAATACCGCGCACGTGAAGTACTGTCGACCAGAGTGTCCACCTTCTCGCGATTGGCAACAGCAAAGTCGAACGCCAGATCCGCATGCTCGCGCGATACGCCGCCAATCATGCCCGCGCTGTTGGTCGCACCCGGCTCCTCGGTCAGCGCCATGTCCAATGCACGCTGTGCCAGCGCCTTGTCCTTGGCCGCAGCCAGCAAGCCGTAATACTGGTCACGCACCATTGCCGAGGTTTCCTGCTTGGCCAGCGTGTGCAGCTTGTCCCAGGTTGCCGCGTTCGCATTACTTGCCACCACACCCAGCACACTGCTGCGCAGCTCCGGCGACAGTGAATCCGGCTTGGCCAGGAAGGCATCAAAGCGGCGCTGCGCTTCGGCAACCACCTGCGCATCGTCCAACGCCGCCAAAGTACCGATCAGGCCACTGCGTAGTTCCTTGGTCTGCGCCGAGTCGCTGTCCTTGCCGTCCCAACCCAGCGACTGCAGCACCGGCGACAGACGCGAACGCGCATAACTGCGGAACGCCGCCTGTCGTGTGGTATCACCATCGAACATGCCGTCGATACCACTCAAGGTACCGGCGGCCATGTCCCATAGATCGGTCGGCGCATCGGCGCTGATTTTCGCCGTCAGATCCAGCAGATCCGCATCGGGCTGCAGGCCGGCTGCGGCCAGTGCGCTGGTATCCATCATCACACCCAACTGGTCGACCACCGGCAACTTGTCGAAGCCTGCGCTCAGCGCCTTGAACTGCGTCGGCGCATACAAGGTGCGGTAATAGCCCTTCTGCCCGGCATTGACCAGCAGCGGCCCACTACAGCCCGGCAGCTGCACGTTGGTATCGCCATCGACCAGCGTGTGCACCACCTCACCACTGCCCACGCGCAGACTCACCGGCACGCGCCAATGCAGCGGCTGCTTGTCCTTGCGATCAATCGTGTACTCGCCCTGGCTCAACTTCACCTGGGTGTTACCGGCGACGCAGCTGCTGTTGGCACGAATCAAGGGCACGCCTGGCTGTAGGGTGAAATCATGCGCCACTTCCATGAAAAGCTTGCCCGGTGCGGCCTTGTCGATCTCGACCCAGAGATCATCAGTGACTGCATTGCCGTAAGCATGGGCAGCGATGTAACGGCGCACGCCATCGCGCCACGCATCTGCACCCACGTAATCCTCGAACATCGAGATCACCGCCGAGCCCTTGCCATAGGTGATGCCGTCGAAGGCCTGGCTGGCCTGCTCCACCGTCGCCACGTGCTGCACGATTGGGTGGGTGGTGACGTAGGCATCACGGCCCATCGCGCCGCGGCTGGTATGTGCGGCATCAACATTGTTGATGTCCCATTCCGGGTGCAGCTTGCGGGTGGTGCGCCCCTCCATCCACGAAGCGAAGCCTTCGTTGAGCCAGAGATCGTCCCACCATGCCATGGTCACCAGGTTACCGAACCACTGGTGCGCGATCTCATGCGCGGCAATCGAGAACACCGCCTTCTTGTCGGAGACGCTGGACACGGCGGGGTCCAGCAGCAGAGCGTATTCGAAGGTGAAGATCGCGCCCCAGTTTTCCATCGCGCTGAAGAACTGGCTGCCGCCAGGTGCAGCGACGTTGTCGAGTTTGGGCAGCGGATACTTCACGCCGAAATAGTCGTTGTACTCGCGCAACACCTCGGCACTGCCTTCCAGCGCGAACTGCGCCTGCCCGACTTTGCCGGTCTGCGCAATCACACCGATCTCGGTGTCGCCTTCCTTGACGGTGGCGCGCTCGAACTCACCGCTGGAGAAGAACAGCAGATAGGTCGACATCTTCGGCGTAGTCTGGAACACCACCTGCTTCAAACCCTTGCCCAGCGACATGCTGCTGGCCACCGGCATGTTGCTGACCGCCATCTCGGCTTCCGGCACGGTCACGCTAAGGTCGAACGTGGCCTTGAAGCCCGGCTCGTCCCAGGACGGAATGAAACGGCGCGCATCGGAGTTCTCGAACTGGGTGAACAGCGCGCGCTTCCTGCTGCCGTCAGCCACCGGATAATCCAGCGCAAACAAGCCATTGGCCTGCGTGTTGATGGTACCGCTGTAGTCGATGCTCAGCGTGTAACGTCCCGGCGCCAGCGGCGCGGCCACGGCGAAGCTGGCGGTCTGGTTGGCTTGGTCCACGCTTACCGTGGTTGGCATCGCCTTACCACCGCCGGCGGGCTGCAGCTGGCTCTTGCCGAAATGCATGCCCGCTGCCTGCAACACGATGCTATTGGTGGGCTGCAGCACTTCCAGATCGATGCTGACCTTGCCGTCGAAGCGCATCTGCCCTGCGTGCGGAGTAATCTGCACCCGATAGTGATCCGGACGCGCGGTACGCGGCAACTGCGTGGTGATTTCGTCCTGACCGGTGCCTGCTGCAACGGGTTCGGCAGCAAACACCGCAGGCGTGGCAATGCAGGAAAGGGCGAAACCAATTGCAACAACAAGGGAACGGCGCATCAAGGCTCCTTACGGAAAGACATGGGCGCGACGCCCATCAGCTCCGCATCATCTGCCCCTCAATCGCTGCCCAACACCGCCGGAAGTCATAGCTGCGCGCGGGCGGCTTCCTGTTGTGCGCGCTCGGCGATCATCGCCCGGTACTGGCGCGGCGCCATGCCGACTTCAGCCTTGAACTTGCGGGTGAACGCGCTCTGGTCACTAAAGCCGCAGGCCTGGCCGATGCTGGCCACGCTGTCCTCGCCGTGCAATAGATGCAATGCAATCTGGATGCGCAGGCGCGTCAGCACCTGCTGCGGAGTCATCTGAAACACCTTGCGGAACGAACGCTCCAGCTTGGACAGCGAGAAACCGGTGATATCCAGCAGCGTCTGCATGCGCACGTTTTCGGCGTAATGCGTATTGAGGTAGTCCAGCGCCAGCCGCAGCGGCTCGTATTGCGACTCCAGACCACCGCGCTGGCCCAGATCGCGGGAGATGCCGATCAGACCGACAACCTTGCCGTTCTCTACGATGGGCCGCTTGCAGGTCAGGCACCAGCCCGGCTGCTGGTTGGGAAACAACTGCAGCTCCATTACGTTCTCGATCACCTCCCCGGCCAGCACCCGCGCATCCTGCTCGGTATAGGCCTCGCTCATGCCGACCGGGTACAACTCATCCGCGCGCTTGCCAATTGCATCGCTGCGCGACTTCATGCCCAACCGCTGCATCATCGTCATGTTGACGTGGGTGTAGCGCCCATCAATGTCCTTGGCGAAAAACAGCACGCTGGGAATGGCGTCGAACAGGGCTTCGATTTCGGCGGGGTCAATACGCATCGGGTCAGTCAGGCTGGCAGCGGGGGCGTGTCCACCCATTCTAGCCAGCCCCGGGGCACTACCGCGCTGGCCATAAGTACCTGTCAGCGGGCCCCATTCGCCAGATGAAGAAAAGTCCCGGGTCGGCATTGCCTGCATGATCGGACGTATACGCACCAGGATCCCGCCCCGATGAGCCAAGTCATTCCTTCCAATCAGTATGCAGTGGGCCAGCTGTGGGCCTGCCAAGGCCGCCATGACGGTGAGCAGCCTACCCTGCTGATCAACCGCATCGACCAGCATCCGCTGGGCGGCGGCAACATCTATCACGTGACCCTGGGCGGATTGAAGATCCGCAATCCGCGCGTGCCCGAGGGTGTCATGACCCAGCTCGCCCACGCCCCGGTCACCGATCAGACCCTGCAGCGCAGCCAGCTTCGCCTGCTTGGCCAGCGGGCAGCAGACCCTGCCTACCTCCAAGGCTATGGCCAATGGCGCGAAGCCTTTGATGCCGGAAATGCGGGGTCGTTTGGTGTCAGCGTGGCAACCATTCTGGAGATCGTCGAGCGGCAGCTCAATGGCACCCCGCTGGAGCAGCCGTAACGCCAAGCCATGCTCGGCGGACGCACTACCGGTAACAGCTGCTCTGCCGACCATGGGTCGGTACTACAGGTTTGGCTATATCGGTAAGCCACTGCCGACCATGGGTCGGCACTACAACGACAACGCCCCGCTTTCGCGGGGCGTTGTCTGTTGCATCACGGTGCTGCTATCAGCCCCACGGATCCTGCAGAACCATGGTGTGATCGCGGTCCGGGCCGGTCGAGACGATCGACACCGGGCAGCCAGCCAGTTCTTCCAGCGCACGCAGGTAGGCGCGTGCGGCCGGCGGCAGCTTGTCCCACTCGGTCACGCCGTGGGTGTTCTCGGTCCAGCCCGGGAACTCCAGGTACACGGGGGTGCATTCTTCCCAGCCCTGTGCGTCCAACGGTGCGTATTCCGAACGCTTGCCACGGTATTCATAGGCGATGCAGACCTTCAGCTTTTCCATGCCGTCGAGCACGTCGAGCTTGGTGATGCACAGGCCGGAAATACCGTTGATGGCTACGGCGCGCTTCAGCGCGACGATGTCCATCCAGCCGCAGCGACGCGGACGACCGGTCGATGCGCCGTACTCGGCGCCACGGTCACGGATGCCCTGGCCGATTTCATCGTCCAGCTCGGTCGGGAACGGGCCGCCGCCAACGCGGGTCGCGTAGGCCTTGGCGATACCCAGCACGTAGTCGATGGCATCGGCACCAACGCCGGCACCGGCCAGTGCACCACCGACGGTGGTGTTGGAGCTGGTGACGTACGGGTAGGTGCCGTGGTCGATGTCGAGCAGTGCACCCTGCGCGCCTTCGAACAGCACGCGCTTGCCCTGCTTGCGCAGGTCATGGCAGATGCCGGCAACGTCGGACTTCATCGGCTCGACGTATTCGCCGAAAGCCAGTGCTTCCTGGTACACGGTATCGAAATCAACCGGCTCCACGCCCAGGTACTTGGTCAGCACGAAGTTGTGGTAATCCAGCGCGGTACGCAGCTTTTCAGCCAGCTGTTCCGGGTAATGCAGGTCGGCGATGCGGATGCCACGACGTGCAACCTTGTCTTCATAGGCCGGGCCGATGCCGCGACCGGTGGTGCCGATGGCCTTGCCACCCGCTGCCTTCTCACGCGCCTGATCCAAGGCGATGTGGTACGGCATGATCAGCGGCGCTGCCGGCGAGATCTTCAGGCGCGAACGTACTTCGACGCCGGCGGTTTCCAGCTCTTCGATTTCCTTGCGCAGGGCGGCCGGGGAAATCACCACGCCATTGCCGATCAGGCACAGCGCGTCATCGCGCAGGATGCCGGACGGAATCAGGTGCAGGACAGTCTTCTTGCCGTTGATGACCAAGGTATGGCCAGCGTTGTGACCACCCTGGAAACGAACAACCGCACCGATTTCTTCGGTCAGCAGATCGACGATCTTGCCCTTGCCTTCATCGCCCCACTGGGCGCCGAGAACAACAACTGATTGACCCATGACGGGTAACTCCTGAATTTTGCTGCGGCCATCGGGGCCGCGGACGGGGCCGTGCGCTGCGCTGCAGTCCGCCATCATGGACGCCCCATCGGGGAGCATCCGGCAAACACCAGGGCCATACACGGAAAAAGCCGAACGGGGCACTCCAGGAGGAGTAAGCCCGACCGGCTTTTGTGGATTATCCGGGTTTTGACTGACAGCTACCACCCCCGAGGCTGCAGGTTGGTATGGGCGTCAGGGTTTGGTTCAGTGGCGGACCCACCAAAGGACTGCCAGGCCGATGAACAGTGCCGCGGCACCCATTCCTCGCAGGGATGCAGCGGGCTGCTCCAGCAACTGCGCGGCCATCCGCTTCCACGCCAGCGGCGCGATGAACAGGAACAGGCCTTCGATGATGGCCACCAGGCAGAGGGCGGAAAAGAGGTCTTGCATGCGCTATCGCCATTGCCTTCTCCCCGCGGGAGAAGGTGCCCGTAGGGCGGAAGAGGGTGCGGGCGGAGCCCATCGAATAAAGGGCATCAGGGGCGCTCCGCCCCTTGCCCTCAGCACAGAAGCTGCCCTCACCCCAACCCCTCTCCCGCAAGCGGGAGAGGGGCTCAAGCAAGGACTAGAGCACTGAGATCAGCGATCGCTCTTCATGTACTGCAGGAACGGGTCATTCTTGTCGAGCACGATCACGCCGTTGCCGTCGGTCATCGAGGAACGGTAGGCCTCGAGGCTGCGGTAGAAGGCATAGAACGAGGGGTCAGCCGAGCCGGCCTTGCCATAGATCGAGGCGGCAGAGGCGTCGCCTTCACCGCGCAGCTGCTGTGCATCACGCTCGGCTTCGGCCACGATCACGGTGCTTTCGCGGTCGGCCTGGGCGCGGATGGTCAGCGACTGCTCTTCGCCCTCGGCGCGCAGCTTGGCGGCCTCCTGCTTACGCTGGGCGCGCATACGTTCGTACACGTCGGCAATCACCTGGCTGTCGGTCGGCAGGTCGATCTGCTTGATGCGCAGATCGATGATCTCCATGCCCAAGGCGGCAATCGCCTCGTTGATCGACTTCAGCTGGCCGGCAATCAGCTCGCCACGATCACCGGATACCAAGGCCTGCAAGGTGCGCGAGTTGATCTGGTTACGCAGCGAGTCGGTGATGATTGGTGCGAGGCGGGCGTTGACGATCTTGCTGTCGCCGCCGGTGGCGCGGTAATAGGCGCGCACGTCGGAGATCCTGCCAATGGCGAAGAAGTCGACGCTGACGTCCTTCTGCTCGGCGGTGAAGTAACGCGCCGGAGCGGTATCCAGCACCTGGAAGCGACGGTCGAACACGCGCACGGTTTCAACCAGCGGCACCTTGAAGTGCAGGCCCGGCTTGATGTCGGCACGCACCACCTTGCCAAGATTGAGCACCATCGCGGTCTGGTCTTCACGCACGACATAGACCGAGCCCAACAGGCCCAGCAACACTGCGACGACTACGCCGATAACGACTGAATTTTTCATCGGCCGGCCTCCTCACGCGATGCCGAGCGCGAGACCGAACGGTCCGCGTTGCGAATGCTGTCGGTTGCCGCCGGCAAGGCCGGTGCCACCATTTCCGGGGTCAGCTGCGGGGCGTTGCCGGTCTTGCTGGCATCGGCCGGCATCGGCACGTAGATCAGCTGGCGGCCGTCGCCACCGATGACCTTGCGGTTCTCGGCCAGTACCTGCTCCACCGTTTCCAGCCACAGACGCTTGCGGGTGACGTCCGGCGCATTCTTGTACTCACCCTGCAGCAGGGTGAAGCGGCGTGCGTCACCTTCGGCGCGGGCGACGATGGCCTGCTTGTAACCTTCGGCAGTGGTACGGGCACGTGAAGCCTGGCCGCGCGCTTCCGGTACAACCTTGGCGGCGTAGGCCTGGGCTTCGTTGATCAGGCGTTCCTTGACCTGCTGGGCACCGTTGACCTCGTCGAAGGCCGGCTTCACTTCTTCCGGCGGACGTGCGTCAGGCAGGGTCAGGCCGGTCACGCTGAGGCCGGTCTTATAGGCCTTCAACGAGGCCTGCAGACGCTGCTCGGCAACCACGGCCAGCGGCCCACGGTTGTTCAACACAGTGTTCAGGTCGGCGCGACCGACCTGCTCACGCACGGCGCTCTGTGCGGACTGTTCCAGCATCTGGTCGGCATCAACCGTACCGAACAGGTATTCGCGCGGGTCGTCCACGCGGTACTGGACGTTGACCGACACATTGACGATGTTCTCGTCACGGGTCAGCACCGGCACGTTGCTGCTGAAGGTCTTGATCTGGGTCGCGTTGACCTTGACCACCGACTCCAGCGGCCACGGCAGCTTGAAGTTCGGGCCCGGCTGCAGGATGCGCGAGTACTCGCCGAAGCGCAGCACCACGCCGCGCTGCTGCTCGCCGATCAGCTGGAAACTGGAGAACAACAACAGCAGACCCAATGCGACCAGCACCCAGCGCCAGATACCGCCATCAAACAGGTCGCGCAGCGGACCGGGCAGTCCACCACCCCAACCTCCGCCATTGCCGCCACGTGGCGTACGCGGCGCGCGGTTGTTGTCCGCACCACCACCGCTGTTGCCGCCGGGTGTATTCCAGGCCATGCATGCTCCATCTTGTAAGGGCCAGGCTGCGGGGGCTCCCGCCTAGGACCTGACCATCTATTGAATCCCGATTCTAACAAGGCAGACTCTGAACAGGTTCGGGGCTACCTGAACGGAAAGTATTGCCCGCCGATCAGCGACCCAAGTAGCTGATCCTGCGGTGCGAGCCCCAACCAAGACGGGTCCCGCGATATCGGTGCAGGCCCCGGTCGGCACCTGCTCTGAACAGGAATATGGGCAGACCGGCCTTTTCACAACAGTTATGGTTGCACTCCCCCGTTCCGATGCAGGCCTACCGATGTCCCCTAACGCCCCGTTTACCGCCTTCCGCATCCACAACGACGAAGCGGGCTACCGCAGCGGTCCTGAACAAGTCGGCCTGGACCAGCTGAGCCCAGGTGAGGTGGTGATCCGCGCCCGCTGGTCGTCGGTCAACTACAAGGATGCGCTGGCGGGCACCGGCAAGGGCAAGATCCTGCGCCGCTTCCCGCTGGTTGGCGGTATTGATGTGGCCGGCGAGGTTGTCGCCTCCAGCGACCCGGCCTTCCGCGAGGGCGACCAGGTGCTGACCACCGGCTGCGGCCTGAGCGAGACTCGCGATGGCGGCTACAGCCAGTACGTGCGCCTGGAATCCAGGTGGGTGATCCCGCTGCCGGCCCAGCTCAGCCTGCGCGAGGCCATGGTGCTGGGCACGGCCGGCTTTACCGCCGCGCTGGCGCTGCTGCGCATGACCGACAACCGACAGACGCCGGCCCACGGCCCGCTGGCCGTCACCGGTGCCACCGGCGGAGTCGGCTCGCTGGCCGTGGATATCTTCAGCCAGGCCGGCTACGAGGTGCATGCGATCAGCGGCAAGGCCGAGGCGACGGAGTACCTGACCGCGATCGGAGCCAGCCAGATCCTCGGCCGCGATGCCCTGGCCACCACCCGGCCAATGGAGTCGGCCCGCTTTGGCGGCGGCCTGGACAACGTCGGCGGCAGCATGCTGACCAGCCTGCTGGCGCAGACCAGCCCTTATGGCAACGTGGCGTCGGCCGGCTTGGCCGCCTCCGGCGAGCTGGACATGACGGTGATGCCCTTCATCATCCGCGGCGTCTCGCTGCTCGGCGTGGCCTCGGCCGGCACCGCCCGCGACATCCGCGAGCAGGTCTGGCAGCGACTGGGCAGCGACTGGAAGCCGCGCCACCTCGACCGTATCTGTACCCGCGAAGTGGGCCTGGACGGACTGCCCGAGGTCTTCGCGACGATGCTGGAGGGCAAATCCTTCGGCCGTACCCTCGTCAGAATTGATTGACGGCGGTCACATGAGCTCCCCGGCGTGAAGGCGACGACTTCACGCCGGTAGCGCGCCAGCACTACACTGCCGGCACTACTTGGGGAAAAACATGGCGCGTATCCTGATCGTCGACGATTCACCATCGCAGTTGATGGGCATCCAGCGCATTGTGGAAAAGCTGGGACATGAAATTTTCACCGCAACTGATGGTGCCTCTGGGGTGGAGGTTGCCAAACAGGTGCTGCCGGACCTGGTATTGATGGACGTGGTGATGCCGAACCTCAATGGTTTCCAGGCCACCCGTACGCTGCGCCGCGAGGCGACCACGCAGCACATTCCGGTGATCCTGGTGACCACCAAGGATCAGGACACCGATCGTTTGTGGGGCATGCGCCAAGGGGCGAAGGCATACATCACCAAGCCGTTTACCGAAGACGATCTGTCGGCGGTGATCGCGCAGGTGTTCAGTGCCGAGGCGCCGCCGGTTGGGTGAGGGTGCTTTCTTGGGGAAAGCTTTTTGGGAAGGCGGGCTTTGCCCGCCTTTCTTGTTTCTGGTTGTTGGGTCTGCTTTGGGTTTGCTTGCTAGAAGCTTCCCCTCACCCCAACCCCTCTCCCGCAGGCGGGAGAGGGGCTAGCAATGCGGGGCCGCCAGTGCACTACGAGCGCAAGCAATCCGAGCCCCTCTCCCGCCTGCGGGAGAGGGGTTGGGGTGAGGGGAAGCTCCTGGCCAAAAATCCCAGCCGAAAAAAAAAGAAAAGCGGGCAAAGCCCGCTTCTCTTCAACAGCACACACCAAAACGCAATCAGTCCTCGCCAAACGCCTTGGCCAGATCCTTGTACGCCTTGCGCTGGGCCTCGTTGCTCGCCACTGGCGCCACAACTTCCAGCTCAACAATCTGGTCTCCATCGGGGCTGCCCGGCAAACCGCGGCCACGCAGGCGCAGTTTGCGGCCGCTGTCCGAATCCGCCGGCACCTTCAATTCCACCGAACCACCAAGCGTCGGCACGCTGATGCTGGTGCCCAAGGCGGCCTGCCACGGCGTCACCTGCAAGGTGTACAGGATATTGCGGCCATCCACCTCGAACTGCGGATGCGAGGCGTACTCGACTTCGAGCATCAGATTGCCGCCACCACTACCCTGCCCGCTCAGGCGGATCACCTGGCCCGGGCGGATGCCCTTGGGCACGCGCACGTCGAGCTGGCGACCGTCCACGGTAATACGCAGGCTGTCGCCGTTGTAGGCAGCCTCCAGCGGCACCGACAGCTTGGCGCGGGTGTCGCGCATCGGCTGCGGGCCAGCACCACCGAAACCCGGGCCCGGACGACGTCCACCGGCACCCGCGCCGCCGCGCTGGCGGGCAAACAGGCTCTCGAAGAAATCGCTGAAGCCGCCATTAGCGTTGCCACCGCCGAACACTTCCTCGAAATCAAAACCCTGCCCACCGCCAAACCCCGGCGGCGCATTGAATTCCTCGCCCGGGCGATAGCCCTGCGCGCGCAGCTGGTCATAGGCCTTGCGCTTGGCTGGATCGCGCAGCGCCTCATAGGCCTCGTTGACCGCCTTGAATTTGTCCTCGGCGCCGGCTTCCTTGCTTACGTCCGGGTGGTACTTGCGCGCCAACCGACGGTAGGCCGTCTTGATCTCGGCATCACCGGCGCTGGGTTCAACCCCGAGCGTGGCGTAGTAATCCTTGAATTCCATCCTCACACCTCTGAAAAAAAGCTGGCCCGACACCTTGCGGCAACGGGCCATCGAGCAATCGGCAGGCGCCGTGGCCCCATTCTACCGGGCCACGGTGCCTGCGCAGGTGGAAGTTCACTCACGCCATCAGGCGCTGGGCTGGCCCTGCACCACCTGGATGCGGCGCGGTGCCGCCTCGCTGCGCTTGGGAATGCGCACTTCCAGCACGCCATTGTGGCTATGGGCGACGATGCCCTCGGCGTCGGCGCTGTCGGGCAGCACGAAACGACGATTGAAAGCCCCCTGGCCACGTTCGCTACGGGTCAGACGCTGGCCTTCAGCCAGTTCCGGCGCGCTGCGCTGGCCGCTGATGGTCAACACACCCTTTTCCATCTGCACTTCAATGGTTGCGGGGTCAACGCCGGGCAGATCGGCCGAAACGACGAAACGGTTGGCTTCCTCGCGGATATCGACTGCAGGCACCCAAGCTGAGGCGGTGCTGTTGGTGACGGTTTCGAGCAGCGGCGACAACAACTGATGAATCTCGGACTGGGTCGGCCACTGGCGGTAACGTACGATGCTCATGATGTCCTCCTGCAAGATGTGGGGACTGGCATGCCGGAATGGCTCTGCCTTTCCCATGCCAAGGACGTATTGTGTGAAGAACGCCTTTTCAAGTTGTAGACGTGGCGTCTGCACCGCCGCTTTAAACTTAAATTCAGCCTAGGAGCCCCCAATGCCCATCAACGTCGGCGACCGTATTCCGGAAGTTACCCTCAAGCGCCTGCGCGAAGGCCTGGAAACGATCGACACCCATGCATTGTTCGATGGTCGCAAGGCCGTGCTGTTCGCGGTGCCTGGTGCGTTCACTCCAACCTGCTCGGCGCGCCACCTGCCCGGTTACGTCGAACACTTCGAAGACTTCCGTAACCGCGGCATCGAAGTGTTCTGCATGGCGGTCAACGACCCGTTCGTGATGCAGGCCTGGGCCAAGAGCCAGTCGGTGCCCGATGGGCTGCAGATGCTGTCCGACGGCAATGGTGATTTCACCCGCGCATTGGGGCTGGAAATGGATGCCAGCGCGTCGGGCATGGGCATGCGTTCGCGTCGTTTTGCGCTGTATATCGAGAACGGCGTGGTCCGCGCTACGTATATCGAACAGCCGGGGCAGTTCGAGGTATCCAGCGCTGAACATGTGTTGGCCAACTTGCCGGGATAAGCAGAGCTATCAGTGCTTTTGTGGGAACGGCGTAAGCCGCGAAGCTGACATTTTCGAAACCAGGCGCATGCCTGCAATCTGATCGACCATCAGCTTCGCGGCTTACGCCGCTCCTATAAGCACCGGCGGGAAGGCCCCTGCCGAGCATGGCTCGGCACTACATTTTGCCTCTTAGTTCACTACGCGGAAGCGGACGCGCGTCCATGTGCCGTCGGCTGCCAGCGCTGTCAGGGTGTGTTCGCCGGCATCGTTGAAGTCGCGGGTGAAGGTGCGGGCGCCTTGTGTCTGCGCTATCCAGCGGCCGTCGAGCAGCCATTCAATCGTGGCTTCGCTGCCCAGCGCGCGCAGCTGCAGGCGCGGGCCATGCTGTGCACCCGGCGGGCGCGCCAGCGTGGCCAGGTCATTCAAGCCATCGATATCTAGTACGCCATCGGACTGCCGCCCGTCATCGGCGCAGTCCGCTGCCAAAGGCGGCAGGCTTTGTGCCTGCCGTTGCGCCACGGTCAGCCAAGGCGAAGCCATCGCCGGCCAGCGCGCGATCTCGCGATCCTCGATCTGTGGATGGCCTTCGCAACCCGGCGACAAGCGCTGGCCGGTTTTCGCATCTACCTGGAAACGCATGCGCCCGGATTGCCACAACCGCGCCTCGCGCTCAGGGAAACTTGGCGGCACCACACCATCCAGTACCCAAGCCGGGAAACGACGCTGGCACATCGCAGGCAGGGTCTGCTCGGCGGCAATGCCCAGCGGCCAGCAGATCTCGACTTCGCTTACGCTGTCCGGGCGTGCGCGCACGGCGTTGTCACCGGCCTGGCGCGGCAGACTGTCGATCACCTCGAACATCAGCGGCAAAGCCGTCACTGCACCGTACTGCCCCGGCAACGGCGTGCCATCCGGACGACCGACCCAGACGCCGACGGTATAGGAGCGGGTGCTGCCGATTGCCCAGGCGTCGCGGTAGCCGTAGCTGGTACCGGTCTTCCACGCCACGCGCGGCCGGTTGCCAGTATCAAAGGTACCCACGCCATAGCCCGGTCGCGGATTGGATTCGAGCACGTCACGTACGATCCATGCGGCCCCCGGCGATACCAGCCTACGCTCGATGCGTGGGTCTTTCGGCGTGTAGCGCACGCGACCAGCGATACCTTCGCGATTCAACGCGGAGAACGCACCAACCAGATCCTCCAGACGCGCACCGGTACCACCAAGTATCAGCGCAAGGCTCGGCTGTGTGCCGCGCGGGAAACGCAGATTGATGCCGGCATTGCCCAGCCTGGCCGCAAACCGCGACGGCCCGACGCGATCGAGCAGATCCACCGAAGGCACATTCAAGGACAGCCGCAGCGCCGTCGCCGCGCCGACCGGCCCGTTGAACGCCGCATCGAAGTTACCCGGCCGGTAGCCGCCAAAGCTCTGCGGCGCATCGACGATCAGGCTTTCCGAATGGATCAGACCATCGTCCAGCGCCATGCCATACAGGAACGGCTTGAGCGTTGAGCCCGGCGAGCGCCAGGCCTGCACCATGTCCACATGGCCAAGCCGCGCCTTGTCAGCGAAGGTGACCGAGCCGACATAGGCTCGCGCTTCCAGCGTACTGTTATCCATCACCAGCAAGGCTGCCGAGGTGCGCTCCGGCAGTTGTGAGAAGTACGAGGAAACACGCTCTTCCAGCGTGCGTTGCAGACCGCTGTCGATGCTCGTTTCGATCTGCGGAACACGCGGATAAGTGCTGCGCATGCGTTGCGCCAGCAAGGCGGCATGCAATGGCTGTTGCAGCGAACGCGCCACCACCGGCTCGATGCGCGCGTCGGCGACATCATCGGCCGACCACACCTTGAGCTCGGCCATGCGCGCCAGCACCTTGTCGCGGGCGCGCTGCGCGGCTTCCGGGTGCCGATCAGGACGCAGCCGGCTCGGCGACTGCGGCAACACCGCCAGCAATGCGGCCTCGGCCTGCGACAGATGCGTGGCCGACTTGCCCAGATAAGCCCAACTCGCCGCTTCCACACCTTCGATGGTGCCACCGTAAGGTGCGCGCTCCAGGTACAGATCGAGAATCTGTGCCTTGCTCAGGTGTACTTCCAGCTGCAGCGCACGCAGCAGCTGTTTGAGTTTGCCCCAGGGTGTGCGCGTATGCGGATCGAGAATGCGCGCGACCTGCATGGTCAAGGTCGAGCCGCCAGAGACGATGCGTCGCTCCAGCAGCATCTGCTTGCCGGCGCGTGCCAGCGCCCACGGGTTGATGCCAGGGTGGCGCCAGAACCAGCGGTCCTCGTAGGTCAACAAAGCCTGCAGATACAGCGGTGAGATGGTCTTTGCATCGGCCGGGTAGCGCCACACGCCTTCGGCATCGGCGAAGGCACGCAGCGGTGTGCCGTCGCGCGCCACCACCAGCGTACTGGTATCGCGTGATTTCGGCAGCGGCAACGGGAATGCCTGGTCCAGCACCAGCAGCAAGGTCAGCAGCGCGGCAAGCGCCCAGCGCAGGTTGCGGAGCGTGAAGATGGTGCGCACGTGGTTGCCAACGTGTTTCAGCCGGAAGGTGCGCGTTTTCAATGGGGATGATTCTTCAAACATTGCCTGTGGCGCTGGGGTGGAATGGCTGGGCCGTGGAAGAGCTTACCCCTCCCCAGCCCTCCCCTTGCCTTCGGCAAAGGGAGGGAGCAGGAGCAGCTGCCTGACGCGGCGATTGTTGACTGTGCCGCTGCAGCGGAATGGCTTGGTCGGGAAGAGCTTACCCCTCCCCAGTCCTCCCCTTGCCTTCGGCAAAGGGAGGGGGCAGGAGCCGGTTACGGCTGCACCACCGTGATGGTGCTCGGGTTGGAACGACCCACGCCACGCATGTCGGGGCGGTACATGTCCTCGGCCAGCGGTGGCGGCACCATGTAGGTACCCGGGGTGACCGCACGCACCAGATAGAACACATGCGCAGTGCTGCCACGCGACAGCTTCAAGGCGGCCACATAGCGGTCGTCGCGGAACTCCTCGTGCTTGACGTCGGCGGCGCTGGAGCGGTCACTGACCTTGATCTCGCCCACCACCACGTCAGCCCATTGCTTGGCATCGCCGAGATTGAAGTTCTCGATCTCCAGACCGGCCGGCAGCAGGTCGGTGAGCAAGGCATCGGGCATGTTCGCGTTGGAAGTGACGCTGAGGCGCACGATCAGGGCCTCGCCTTCCTTCAACGGACGCGGCGTCCACGGCTTGCCGTCGGTGCCGAACCAGGAGCGCTCGATGCCGATCACGCTGTTGTCCGGTGCTGGCGGCTGGCGCGGAATGCCGACAACATCGAGGCTGGCGAACATTGGCGCCTGGCCCTGCGGCGAGAACCGCACGCCCTGTGCCAGCTGCGCCATGTCGAATACGCGACCAAAGGCCTTGCGTGCACTGACGTCTTCGACCTTGTCGCCGACTGCCAACTCACCGGACACCAACTTCTTCTGGTTGGCCATCAAGGCCTTGCCAAGACGCGCCAGCGCCACCTGCTCCTGCGTGCTCAGCCACATCCAGCCACTGTTGCGACGTGCGTCCAGGGTGCGACCCATATCAATCACACGTGCGTCGTACTCCGGCTTGGACAGGCCACGCTCGTGCAGCAGAGCGATCATCAGCGCTTCATCGCGCAGGCGGCTGCCGTAGTCGCCGAAGTACTCCGGACGGCTGGCACTGGACTTGGCAAAACCAGCGGCAATCGCCGCCTGCCCACGCTTGCTGTCGCCCTGGATCGACAAGGCCGCACCCAGATGCACCAGCGACAGGCCGGTCACCGCCTTGCCACGCTCGTTGTCCCACAGCGTGCGCAGCGTGCCCAGTGGCGCGCGGTTGACCCGTGCCAGCACATAGCCGGAATAGGCCTGGTTGGCGAACTTCAGGCCATCGCGGCCATCGCTGCCATAGAACTGGTTGCCACCACTGAGCAAGTCTTCGCTGATACGGTTCAAGGCCTTCTGCAGCACGTTCTCCGGCACCGCGAAGCCTGCGTCCTTGGCGTCGAGCAGGAACTCGGCGACATACGGCGTCAGCGCCGGATTGATGTAGTCGTCATCGCCCCACATCGAGAAGTTGCCGTTGGACACCTGCATCGAAGCCAGCCGGCCGAACGCACCTTCCATGCGCTCGCGGCGGACCTTGGCGTCCAGACCATCGGCACCCAGCATTGCCGAGGTGGCCTCATCCAACATCAGCGCTGCATAGCCCTTGCTGGTGGTCTGCTCGGCGCAGCCGTAAGGGTAGTTCAAGGCACCCTGCAGGGCCGAGGCGAACGGGATCGGCGGCAAGGCACTGACCAGCATGCGCGCATTGACCGAGCCGCCCATCAGGCCATTGGCGAAGCTGCTGTCCAGGGTGATAGGCGCCAGCGGGTCCAGGGTCCGGGTCTGCGAGCGCAGCACCGACGGCCATGCCGCACGCACCGGCAGGTCGTAGCGACGGTCCACCTTGAAGCCATTGCCGTCCACCCGTACCCGCACCTTGGCCACGCTATAGCCTTCCTGCGCGGTCAGCGGGAAGCTCAGCGTGCTCTTGGCGTCTGCCGCCAGTTGCACCGTGCGGGTCGATTCGCCGATGCCGAGCGGGCCTTCACCGTCCACGCGCACGTTGAACTCGCCGGGCTTGCCGGTGAAGTTCTGCACGTCGAGGGTGACCGTGCTGCGATCGCCCGGTGCCATCACCCGCGGCATGCTGGCCTCGGCCAGGATCGGCGCGCGCACCAGCGTTTCCACATCGCGGTTGCCGTAGCGGTCGGCCGAATAGACCATCGTCGAAACGCGCAGGGTGCCGTTGAAATCCGGCACCTGCAGCTGCACCCGCGCATTGCCCTTGGCATCCAGCGCCACCGGCCCGGAGAACAGGTCCACGGTCTGCACGCGGGCAGTCGGCCGCTTGGCCTGCGGCAGTGCCGCCAATGCCATGTCGCCGCCGAATTTCAGCTTGCCGCTATTGCCCTCGAAACTCTCGATGACACGCCCGTAGATGTCATAGGCATCCACGCCCAGCCGACGCTGTGCGAAGAAGTGCCCAGGTGCATCCGGTACCGGGAAGCGGGTGATGTTGAGGATGCCCACGTCCACCGCAGAGACGGTGACGTGTGCTGGCTTGCCGGCCAGCTCGGGCGCGCTGACGGTCACCGTCATCGGCTGTTCCGGGCGCATCTGCTTGGGCGCGATCAGGCCCACCGCGACGCGGCGGTCGCGACGGTCCATCGGCACATGCGCGACGCCGACGGCACGCGCCGGGGTGATCTTGCTCGGCGCACTGCCACCACGGAACACCAAGGCGGTGATGTAGACATCATGCCGCTCCCAGTCCTTGCTGACCGGGATTTCAAACGTGCTGCCCGGCTTGGCGTCGATGTCCTGCACGTACAGCATGCGGTCGCTTTCCACCATCAACACGCCGCGGCCGGCATGCGGCGGGGTCAGCGTGACCTTGACGGTGTCACCGGCGCGGTAGGCGGTCTTGTCCAGTGACAGCTTGACCTTGTCAGGGCGGGCATCCAGCCCACGGTTCTGATCGTCCCAGCTCCAACCAGCGCGGAACGGATAGCGCATGGTCAGGCCGGTGGCCGGATCGAACACGTCCACCCGATACTCGCCCCACTCGACCGGGAAATCGAACCGCGCCGACGTGGCACCGGCATCGACGGTGCGGGTTTCCTTGTTCTCGAAGCGGCGGGTGAAGTCGTAGTCCCAGCGGTTGTCAGCATAGGTCCAGTGGTAGTCGCGCAGTTCGCGCACCAAGGTGACCTTCAGCCCCTTGGCCGGCTGCGGCTTGCCGTCGGCATCCACCCGCATCAGCTCGAAGCGGGCATTGGCGTTGGCATCGGCGCCGTCGGTGTCGTTGAACAGCGGGCGCAGGGCGACCAGCGCAGGTGCCGGCCACATCACCCGCTTCAAAGTGCGGGTAACGGTGCGGCCACCGGTTTCATAGACACTGCCGGACAGCAGCGCAGCGACGGTGGTGGCCTTGCCTGCCTCGGCCGGCAAAGCGACGTCTTCGCGCAGCTTGCCGTCCTTGGGCAGCGTAGTATCGATCACGTCATTGGCTTCGCGCGGCAGTTGCACGGTCGGGTCGCCGAAGAACCAGCCCGGCATCGACTCGACCGGGTGCTGCTCCACCGCCACCGCCAGTCGCGCGGTGAAGCGGTTGCCGTCGGCCGGTGCGCCATACAGATAGGCCGCATCGGCCTGCAGCTTCAATGCCTCGCCCGGCTTCAGCGTCTTCTGCGCGCTGGCCAGGTCCAGCTTCATCCGCTCGGGCAGGAACTCCTCGATGCGCAGGGTCATGCCCTGCACCGCCTCCTTGCTGGCCGGATCGGTGCGGAACTCGACGGTCCAGCGTCCGGTTGGTGCTTCCACCGGGATGCTCTGTTCGAATGCGAAATAGCCCTGCTCGCCCGGCTGCAGGCGGGTTTCGCGGAAGGTCTTGCCGTCCGGCTGCTTGAGCCGCAGGAACACCGGCTGACCGCCGGTGGCCGGCCCGGCCAGGGTCTTGCCGTCGTTGTCGCGCAGCAGTGCGGAGATGCGCACGGTCTCGCCGGGGCGATACAGATCACGCCCGGACCAGGCGAATACATCGAAGTTGGCGTTCTGACGCCCGGCCACGGCGAACTCGCTCAGGTCCAGCGCCGGCTGGTTGAACGGCAGCATGGTGGTGTCGCTACCACTGCTGGCGACCAGCACATGGGCTGCATCCAGCGTGTAGTTGAGCAAGGCGTTGCCGTTACCGTCGGTCTGGCCCTTGAGGATGACCTCACCCTTGCCGTCGATGACCTTCAACTCGACCTTCTTGGCCGGCGCGCCGTCCGCCAGCGAGGCGGTGTGGACGAACAGCTTGTCCTTGTAGGCGCGGGTGTGCAGGCCGATGTCGCTGACGGTGAAGAACGAGGTATCGAACTCGCTGTCGAAACTGCCGGTGCGCTTCATCACCGCGAAGTACAGGCCGGGCTGCTGCAGCTCCTTCACCTCCTGGATCGGCAGATAGGTCAGCACCCGCTCGTTCTGCTTGCCGCCAAGGATGAAGCGGTTGACGTAGACCGGCTCGGCCAGCTGGTTGAGTGGGGTCTTGTCGCCGTATTCGCTGTCCAGCTCCCAGCTGCCGCGACGACCGCCGCGCTGGTACTGGCTGAAGAAGGTAGGCAGGTCCTTTTCGCGCACGCGCAGGAATTCGACATCCACCTCCGGCACGTTCACCGAGACCACCGGCAGGCCGCGGCTCTCGCGGGCCGGCAGCACGCTGCCCTGCGAGGCGAAACCCACCGCAGGATCCAGCTCGCCGGTGAAGACCTTCTGCTTGACCTCGGTACCCAGCCGGTTGCCATCGGCCGCCAGCAGGTCGGCCGAAATGATCAGCGTGTATTCCTTGGCAGCCTCCACATAGGGATAGCGCAGGGTCTTGCCGTCATCGGACAGCGACCAACTGCTGTCCTCGTTGCCGACCTTCTCCTCGAAGCGCAGCAGCTTGTCGAAATCCTGGGTACCGACCAGCGGGCGCGAGAACTCCACCGCCAGCGCAAGGCCGTCACCGCTCTTCTGGTCCGGGTAGGCGCGCAGCATGGCGAAACCCTTGACCTCTTCCTGCTTGGTCTGGATCGCCTCACCGCTGGCCCCGGGCAGCTGCCCGGTTTCGTTCCTGCTGCATCCTGCAACCAGGGCCAGCGCCACCAAGGCGGCCGCTGCCCAACGAATACGCTTCAACATCCTGTTACCCATGGTGTCCTCCCGCAGATGGCCGGAGTATAACCAGCCCGCATGTAAGGGCTTGTGTAGCGACGCGCGCCCTACAAGGGATTTGTCTGGAAACCCGCCAGGCACGCCACACCCGTTACATGTGGGTCCTCGAAACCGCAAAAAAGAAAAGGGCTACTGATCCCAGTAGCCCTCGCTCTTGTTTTGCCATACCTGTTGCACTGGGCGGAGCGCGATATCAGATCGCATCACCCGGCACGCGCACCCAGCCTTCCATCAGGATGCGTGCACTGCGGCTCATCACCGCCTTGGTAACCGTCCACTGGCCATCGACCAAGGCGACCGCGGCACCAACGCGCAGCGTGCCGGACGGATGGCCGAAGCGCACCGCATCACGCTGACCGCCACCGGCGGCGAGGTTGACCAGCGTGCCCGGCACTGCGGCGGCCGTGGCAATTGCCACCGAGGCGGTGCCCATCATCGCGTGGTGCAGCTTGCCCATCGACATGGCGCGGGCGTTGAGGTCGATGTCGGCGGCGCGGATCTGCTTGTTGCCGCTGGACAGGTAATCCTGCGGCGGTGCCACGAAGGCGACCTTGGGCGTGTGCTGGCGTTTGAGCGCTTCTTCAGGACTCTTGATCAGGCCCATGCGCAGGGCGCCGGCAACGCGGATGGCTTCAAGCTTTGCCAATGCTGCCTTGTCTTCATTGATGGCCGGCTGCAGCTCGGCACCGGTATAGCCGATGTCCGCGGCATTGACGAAGACCGTGGGGATGCCGGCGGTGATCATGGTCGCCTGCAGCTTGCCAACACCCGGCACATCGAGCGCGTCGACCAGGTTGCCGGTGGGGAACATCGCGCCACCGCCCTCGCCTTCGCCCTCATCGGCCGGGTCGATGAACTCCAGCACGATCTCAGCGGCCGGGAAGGTAACGCCATCGGTTTCGAAATCACCGGTTTCCTGCACCTGACCATTGCTGACAGGAACGTGGGCGATGATGGTCTTGTTGATGTTTGCCTGCCAGATACGCACCATGCAGATGCCGTTCTCAGGCACGCGTGCCGGATCCACGTAGCCAGCGTGCAGCGCGAACGCGCCAGCACCGGTCGACAGGTTGCCGCAATTGCCGGACCAGTCGACGAAGTCGGTGTCGATCGACACCTGCCCGTACAGGTAATCCACATCATGGTCGGGCTTGCTGCTGGGCGAGATGATCACGCACTTGCTGGTGCTGGAGGTGGCGCCGCCCATGCCGTCGGTGTGCTTGGCGTACGGATCGGGCGAGCCGATTACCCGTTGCAGCAGGTGGTCACGTGCCGGGCCCGGCTGCTGCGCGCTGGCTGGCAGGTCTTCCAGGCGGAAGAACACGCCCTTGGAGGTGCCACCGCGCATATAGGTGGCTGGAATGCGAATCTGCGGGAGGAGACTCATGACGAAACTCTCGAGAAAGTGGAAGAATCAATTGATGCAAGCGACGCTGCTCGCTGCCGGCGCTCGCTGGCCTGCGCGCCATGCTGCCATCGAAACAGCCACAGTATGACCAGCTTGGTCATGCCACTGACAACGGCAAGCAGCAACAGCGGCCACCCCAATCGCAGCCCCATCGCGAATGCAAAGACGATGGTAGATAGATCCATCAACAGGATCAGCTGGCTCATGCGCAACGATACCGCACCGGTATCGCCGCTACGCCAAATCAGCAGAATCTGATGCGCATATCCTTGTGCCAGCAGCAACGTGATCAACAAGATCATGACGCTGGCAAATACCCTGCCTTCGTCAACGTGACGTTCGCCCAAAAACAGGCCGAGCAACGCGAACAGCAACATCAACGCTGCCACTACCAGACTAATGGTGGCCGCCCGACTGCGTCGATCACGCCAGATCTCGATCAATATCACCAACACCAACACGGAGGCCAGCAATCGCGGCCATACGATGAAATGATTGAATGGGGTGATGCTGTAGCCGTAGACGAAGAACGAAAGATAGGCAAAAAAACTGACGGTGAACTGGTTGAGCGATAACACCGCCGTGGCGGTATCGGCAGCGGCGTCACGCTTGCGCCTGCGCTGCACCAGACGCAGCTGCGACGCCACGCCAACCAAACTGAGCAGGATGAAACCTGTATTGACGGCACCGGCGACGGCATAGAAGCTCATTGCGGCCTATCCATGTGTTCAAGCCTCGGTTATGCGCACCTCACCGCAGGCGAGGCACCCATTCCAACTTTGCGACCCCAGCGCCTGGCTCCCCGCCAAAAGTGGAAGGGAGCTTGGGCAATCACGGCAAGCCTTAGACAGCAGAGCCTTCGAGGAAATCCTGCGCAAACCGCTGCAATACGCCACCGGCCTCGTAGATCGCCACTTCTTCATCCGAATCCAGGCGGCAGGTCATCGGCACCCTGACCACTTCACCGTTGCGGCGGGTGATGACCAGGGTCAGATCGGTACGCGGGGTGCGCAGGCCGATCACGTCATAGCTCTCGGTGCCGTCGATGCCCAGCGTGTTGCGGTTGGTGCCCGGTTTGAACTCCAGCGGCAGCACGCCCATGCCGATCAGGTTGGTGCGGTGAATCCGCTCGAAACCTTCAGCTGCAATCGCTTCAACACCAGCCAGGCGAACGCCCTTGGCCGCCCAGTCACGCGAGCTGCCCTGGCCGTAGTCGGCACCGGCGATGATGATCAGCGCCTGCTTGCGCTCCATGTAGGTCTCGATTGCTTCCCACATGCGCATGACCTTGCCTTCCGGCTCCACACGCGCCAGCGAGCCCTGCTTCACGCTGCCGTCTTCGTTGCGCACCATCTCGTTGAACAGCTTGGGATTGGCGAAGGTGGCGCGCTGTGCGGTGAGGTGATCGCCGCGGTGGGTGGCGTAGGAATTGAAGTCCTCTTCCGGCAAGCCCATCTTGGCCAGGTATTCACCGGCCGCGCTGGACAGCAGGATCGCGTTGGACGGCGACAGGTGGTCGGTGGTGATGTTGTCCGGCAACACCGCCAACGGCAGCATGCCGCGCAGCGTGCGCTCACCGGCCAATGCGCCCTCCCAGTACGGCGGGCGGCGGATGTAGGTGCTCTGCGGGCGCCAGTCGTACAGCGGGCTGACCTTCTCGCCATGCTCGACGCGTACGTTGAACATCGGGTTGTAGACCTTGCGGAACTGCTCCGGCTTCACCGACGCCTTCACCACTGCGTCGATCTCGGCGTCGCTTGGCCAGATATCTTTCAGGCGCACTTCCTTGCCGTCGGCATCCACACCCAGCACGTCCTTCTCGATGTCAAAGCGCACGGTACCGGCGATGGCGTAGGCGATCACCAGCGGCGGCGAGGCCAGGAAGGCCTGCTTGGCATACGGGTGGATGCGGCCATCGAAGTTGCGATTGCCTGACAGCACCGCAGTGGCGTACAGGTCGCGATCAATGATTTCCTGCTGGATTTTCGGGTCCAGTGCACCGCTCATGCCGTTGCAGGTGGTGCAGGCGAAAGCGACGATGCCGAAGCCCAACTGCTCCAGGTCCGGCAGCAGGCCGGCTTCCTCCAGATACAGCTGCACCGCCTTGGAACCCGGCGCCAGCGACGACTTCACCCACGGTTTGCGGGTCAAACCACGCGCATTGGCATTGCGCGCCAGCAGCGCGGCGGCAATCACGTTGCGCGGATTGGAGGTATTGGTGCAGCTGGTGATGGCAGCGATGATCACCGCGCCATCCGGCATCAGGCCTTCGGCTTCCTCGCCCTTGCCGCTGAGCAGCTTGGCTTCGTCGGCGATGCCGCGCTCTGCCAGGTCCGACACCGGCAAGCGCTTGTGCGGATTGCTGGGGCCGGCCATGTTGCGCACCACGCTGGACAGGTCGAACTCAACGACGCGCTCGTACTGCGCGGTTTCCAGCGCGTCCGCCCACAGACCGGTGGTCCTGGCGTAGTTCTCGACCAGCGCGATCTGCGCCTCCTCGCGGCCGGTCAGGCGCAGATAGTCGATGGTCTGCTGGTCGATGTAGAACATCGCCGCGGTTGCGCCGTATTCGGGGCACATATTGGAGATGGTGGCGCGGTCACCGATGGTCAGTGCCGCAGCGCCTTCGCCGAAGAACTCAAGGTAGGCGCCAACCACACGTTCCTTGCGCAGGAACTCGGTGATCGCCAGCACCACGTCGGTGGCGGTGATGTTCGGCTGCGGCTTGCCGGTCAGCTTGACGCCGATGATGTCGGGCAGGCGCATCCACGAGGCGCGGCCCAGCATCACGTTCTCGGCTTCCAGCCCGCCAACACCAATGGCGATGACGCCCAGCGCGTCCACATGCGGGGTGTGGCTGTCGGTGCCGACGCAGGTATCCGGGAAGGCCACCCCGCCCTGCTGGTAGATCACCGGCGACATCTTCTCCAGATTGATCTGGTGCATGATGCCGTTGCCCGGCGGAATCACATCGACGTTCTCGAAGGCCAGCTTGGTCCAGTCGATGAAGTGGAAGCGGTCTTCGTTGCGGCGGTCTTCGATGGCGCGGTTCTTGGCAAACGCGTCCGGATCGTATCCACCGCATTCCACTGCCAGCGAGTGATCGACGATCAGCTGCACCGGCACCACCGGGTTGACCTTGGCCGGATCACCGCCCTTGTCGGCGATGGCGTCACGCAGGCCTGCCAGGTCGACCAGTGCGGTCTGGCCGAGGATGTCGTGGCAGACCACGCGCGCCGGGAACCAGGGGAAATCGAGGTCACGCTTACGCTCGATCAGCTGCTTGAGCGAATCGGTGAGCGTTGCCGGATTGCAGCGGCGCACCAGGTTTTCGGCCAGCACGCGCGAGGTATACGGCAGCGTGGCGTAGGCGCCGGGCTGGATGGCATCGACTGCGGCGCGCGCATCGAAGTAGTCGAGCGTGCTGCCTGCGAGGTGTTTGCGGTAATCGGTATTCATGGCTGGCCTGTGAGGGTCTGGGCTTGCTGGTGTGCTTTGGGTTGTGCGCGAATGCCGCAAACCCACAGCAGCACATGGAATCTGAAGTATCCCTTCTCCCGCTTGCGGGGGAAGGTGCCCGGAGGGCGGATGGGGGGAGCTTTGGGTTTGGCCTTGGCTTTTTCCAAAAGCGAAAAGCTGCTCCACGTGCCAGGAGCTTCCCCTCACCCCAACCCCTCTCCCGCAGGCGGGAGAGGGGCTTTATCTCGCTTGTGGCGGAGATGGTGCAGGCGTCATCTCGCTTGTGGCGAAGATGGCTTTGGCTCCATCAAGCGCGCTTGTCGAGCGGCACGAAGGTCTGATCCTCCGGGCCGGTGTAATTCGCGCTCGGGCGGATGATCTTGCCGTCGATGCGCTGCTCGATGATGTGCGCACTCCAACCTGCAGTACGTGCAATCACGAACAGCGGGGTGAACATCGCGGTCGGCACGCCCATCATGTGGTAGCTGACGGCGCTGAACCAATCCAGGTTCGGGAACATCTTCTTGATGTCCCACATCACCGACTCAAGACGCTCGGCGATGTCGTACATCTTCATGTTTTCCTGCTCGGCCGACAGCTCGCGCGAGACGTCCTTGATCACCTTGTTGCGCGGATCGGACACGGTGTAGACCGGGTGGCCAAAGCCAATCACCACTTCCTTGCGCTCGACGCGGGCCTTGATGTCGGCCTCGGCTTCGTCCGGGGTTTCGTAACGCTTCTGCACTTCGAAGGCGACTTCATTGGCACCACCGTGCTTCGGTCCACGCAGTGCGCCGATGCCACCGGTGATGGCGCTGTACATGTCGCTGCCGGTGCCCGCGATGACGCGGCAGGCAAAGGTCGAGGCGTTGAATTCGTGTTCTGCGTACAGGATCAGGCTGGTGTGCATGGCCTTGACCCACGACTCGCGCGGCTGCTCGCCGTGCAGCAGGTGCAGGAAGTGGCCGCCGATCGAGTCATCGTCGGTCTCCACGTCGATGACTTTGCCGTTGTGGCTCCAGTGATACCAGTACAGCAGCATCGAACCCAGCGAGGCCATCAGCTTGTCGGCGATGTCGCGCGCGCCCGGGTGGTTGTGGTCGTCCTTCTCCGGCGACACGCAACCGAGCACGGAAACGCCGGTACGCATCACGTCCATCGGGTGCGCCGATGGCGGCAGCTCTTCCAGCGCAGCCTTCACCGATGCCGGAATGCCACGCAGCGCCTTCAGCTTAGCCTTGTAGGCGCGCAGCTCGGCCTTGTTCGGCAGCTTGCCGTGCACCAGCAGGTGGGCGATCTCCTCGAACTCGCTGGTGTTGGCCAGGTCCAAAATGTCGTAACCACGGTAGTGCAGGTCGTTGCCGCTGCGGCCAACGGTGCACAGGGCGGTGTTGCCAGCAGCGGTGCCGGACAGGGCGACGGATTTCTTCGGCTTGAAGGCCGGTGCGGCGGTGGCTTGCTCTGACATGGTCTTTACCTCCGGGGGCTAATTTTGTTTCAGCTATTGTTCTGGCTGGGCGCGGCCTGCTGGTTTTCCAGCAGCCGCTGCAGCATTTCGATCTGGCGATTCTGCTGATCCACCAGCAGTGCCCAATCCTGTGAGCGCAGCAGATCCAGCTTTCCGTGGATCTGCAGCACTTCCAACTCTGACTTCACGTTTACTTGGTAATCGTTCTCGGCGTTCATCCGATCCACTGCCGCCTGCCGGTTCTGGCTCATCATGATGATCGGCGCTTGCACCGCAGCCAGGCAGGACAGCACCAGGTTGAGCAGGATGTACGGATAGGGGTCGAACGCCTTGGCCAACATCACGCTGTTGGCCACCATCCACAGCACCAGCAGAAAGAAGAAGCACAGGATGAAGCGCCAACTGCCGCCCACCTGCGCTACCCGATCTGCAATCCGTTCACCCAAGGTGCGGGTCTGATGAAATTCACGCCCGACATTGCGCGCTACCTGCCGCCGTGAGATGAAGCGCTCAACCACCTCGCGCTCTTCCGGCGGCAACTGCTCCAGCTCTTTCTGCAACAGCTGCCGCGCCGTCTCACGGCGGTCAACACGGGTGGTGCGGGAAGAAGTGCTTGCCATGACGTTTTCAGTGAGCGGGTTGGACCGCCATCATGCGCCCTTGGCTGCGAACACTTTGTCCAGCTGGCCTTCGAAGGCGTGGTAACCGATACGGTCATACAGTTCCTCGCGGGTCTGCATCGTTTCCACCACGTTGCGCTGATGGCCGTCACGACGGATGGCTTCGTACACGTTCTCGGCCGCCTTGTTGGCGGCACGGAATGCCGACAGCGGGAACAGCTGCATCGCCACACCGGCCGAGGCCAGTTCATCACGGCTGAACAGCGGGGTGGCGCCGAATTCAGTGATGTTGGCCAGCAACGGCACCTTCACCGCATCGGAGAAGCGCTTATAGGTCTCCAGATCGTAGGCGGCCTCGGCAAAAATGCCATCGGCGCCAGCTTCCACGCAGGCCAGCGCGCGCTCGATGGCGGCATCCACGCCCTCCATCTGGATGGCATCGGTGCGGGCGATCAGGAAGAAATCCGGATCGGTCTTGGCATCGGCGGCAGCCTTCACCCGATCGACCATTTCACCCTGCGAGACGATTTCCTTGCCCGGGCGGTGACCACAACGCTTGGCACCCACCTGGTCTTCGATATGGCAGGCAGCGGCGCCGGCCTTGATCAGCGACTTCACGGTGCGCGCGATGTTGAACGCACTCGGGCCGAAGCCGGTATCGATATCGACCATCAACGGCAGGTCACAGACATCGCTGATGCGGCGTACGTCGATCAGCACGTCTTCCATCGTGTTGATGCCCAGGTCCGGCAGGCCCAGCGAGCCAGCGGCAACGCCGCCCCCGGACAGGTAGATGGCGCGGTAACCGGCGCGCTTGGCCAGCAGGGCGTGGTTGGCGTTGATTGCGCCCACCACCTGCAAGGGGGATTCGGCGGCCAGTGCGGCGCGGAATGCTGCGCCGGCGGAAGAAAGACTCATGGGTGACTCCTGGCTTGTGGCTGGGCGGTGGCGAGCATGCCATTCCGCTGTGACGGTTAATCTGTCACCATCAGATTCATTGATCAATCTTGATTCAATAAATCAACCTATTGAATACGCCATGTCCGACGCCCTCGATCCCGAACTGATACCCGCCAGCGAAGCCTGTGCCCTGCTCGGCATCAGCGCCGCCTCGCTGTACGCCTATGTCAGCCGCGGCCTGCTCAGCTCGCGGCCCGGCATGTCGGCGCGCAGCCGGGTGTACCTGCGGGCGGAAGTCGAACGCCTGGCGCAGCGCAAGCAAGCCGGACGAGGCGCCGAACGCGGCGCTGCGCAGAGCCTGGACCGCGGCCTGCCGGTGCTGGAAACCCGTATCTCGCTGATACGCCCGGATGCGCCCTATTACCGGGGCCGGTCAGCCGTGGCCGCCGCGCAGGCAGGAGCCACGTTGGAGGACATCGCGCGCCTGCTATGGGAATGCGAGGAGCAGGACCCGTTCGCCGCTGCCGCCCTGCCCTCGTGGCCGCCGCGTATCGCCAGCCTGGCGCTTGATGACAGCCTGCCGCCGGTAGAGCGCACAATGGCCTGCATCCCGCTGCTGGCCTTGGAGCAACGCCAGTCGCTCAATGCCGCTGCCTCGGTGCGGCGCGAGGTCGCTGCGATGCTGCTGCGGCAAAACGCGGCCTTACTGGTTGGCACCGAGCCGGATGCGCGGCCAGTACATCGTTTATTGGCCGACGCGTGGATGCCTGGCGACACTGCCTTCGCCGAACTGGTGCGTTCGGCCTTGGTGCTATGCGCCGACCACGAATTGAATGTTTCGGCGTTTGCAGCGCGCGTGGTCGCCTCCACCGGCGCGCACCTGCACGCGACGGTGAGCGCTGGATTGGCTGCCCTGTCCGGCCCACGCCACGGCGGCGCCACCGCGCGGGCGCATGCCCTGCTGGTCGATGCCGAGGCCAGTGGATCACCCAGCGCCTTCATCGCCGAACGTTGGCGGCGCGGCGACGAGTTGCCGGGCTTCAATCACCTGCTCTACCCCGATGGCGACCCACGCGGTGCGGAGGTGTTGCGCCAGCTGCGCGAACGCTGTGGCGATTCGCCGTGCATGCACCACGTGGAAGCGGTGCTGGCGGCGACCGAGGAAGTCAGCGGCCAGCGGCCGAACATCGACGGCATGCTCGGTGCCATCTGCTATGTGCATGGATTGCCGGGCGCGCATGCCTTGGTGATGTTCGCTACCGCGCGCCTGACCGGCTGGCTGGCGCATGCGCTGGAGCAGCAGGCGTTGGGTACGTTGATACGACCACGTGCGCGCTACACCGGGTTGGCGCCGAGGGGGTGAGCTTTGGCGACCTTTCTAGCATCACCAGCTTTGCGGCTTACACCGCTCCCACATCCGAACGGCGATGCGCTTGTGCCCCCTCCCTTTGGCCAAAGGCCAAGGGGAGGGTTGGGGAGGGGTATGCTTTTGCGGCCCTTCCCGCACTATCAGCTTCGCGGCTTACGCCGCTCCTACAAGCCCCCTGCCCGCTTCGACCACTGATTGATGATCTGCGCGATCGCCTGCACGCCATCGGTCAAGGCCGCCGGCCCGGGCTGCAGGATCAGCGGTGACTTGATCTCGTGCAACTCGCCATCGCGCACCGCGTTGATTACCTCCCAACCCGGTCGCGCAGCCACCCGCTCCGGACGGAACTTCTTGCCGCACCATGAGCCGATGATGATGTCCGGATTGCGCGCAACCACCGGGTCGCCATTGGCAAGGATGCGCGCCTTGGCCAGCGGCTCACGTGACAACTCAGGAAACACATCGATGCCGCCAGCGATCTCCACCAGCTCCGCGCCCCATTGGATGCCGGTGATGATGGGCTCATCCCATTCCTCGACATAGACGCGCGGGCGCTGCGGCAGCTTTGCCGCCTGCTCGGCTACTGCATCCAGTCCACGCTGAAGCTCATCGGCATAGGCATTGGCACGTGTGGCCACACCGACCAATCCACCAAGCCGGCGGATGTAATCAATGATGCCGGCCACACTGCGGTGGTTGGCAATCCACACTTCCACACCATTGCGTATCAACTCGGCAGCGATATCTGCCTGGATGTCGGAAAAGCCGATCGCCAGGTCCGGCTTCAGCTTGAGAATCTCGCCGACCTTGGCGCTGGTGAAGGCGCTGACCTTGGGCTTGTCGCGGCGTGCCTCGGGCGGCCGCACGGTGAATCCACTGATGCCGACGATACGGTCCTGCTCGCCCAATGCGTAAAGCGTTTCGGTCGGCTCTTCGGTCAGGCAGACAATGCGGCGCGGACCAATCATGGTGCAGCAAACTCCGTTGTATCGACGAATACGGCAGGGCTGTTCCAGGGATGATTGGCGGCAATGCCATCATCCAGAATCCGTTGCAGCCTCTGCGAGTCACGCGGAATGCAGAACTCCAACCGCACCGTGGACACGCGCACCAGCTCTCCCGCCCCGCCAATGGCGCTCTGCACACCTTGCAGCACACGGAACTGCTCCTGCCCCGGCGCCGACTCCCACATGCCGTGTGCGTAGCCTCCGGCAGCCAGATCGTCCACGGCAAGGATGCCCTGCTTCAGCGCCTCCAGCTGCGCCGGCGGCACGAATACGGTGATCTTGTAGATCGGATACAGCTGCATCAGCCAATCGCCCGCAGCGGCATGTGGTAGTAGACAACACGCTCGGTTTCGGTGAAACCGCACGCCTCGTGCGCCGCCTGCGCCGATACATTTGCCAGGCCCGAATCCGATGCCAGCTCGGTACAGCCCTGATCACGCGCCCATTGCGCCACAGCATCAATCAACAAGCGCCCAAGACCACTACCGCGCGCCGATGCATGCACCACCCAGCCTTCCAGAAAGCCAACCGGAGAGCTGTCTGTACCGTTGACATACTCATGGCGAACACTCGCTTCAGCCATGCCCAGAACCCGCCCATCGGCGGCGCAGGCAAGCAGGCAGGTGCTACCTGCCGATTCAATCAAGTCCAGCAGGTCAACCAGTTCTGTTTCACTGTCTGGCCACAGTTCCAGGCGCAGCCCGGCCCAGTCCTGCCAATCCCCGGCTTGGGCAAACCGCACACTGCAGCCAGCGTTGGTCACGGGAACAACATCCGCTTGCTCCACTCTCCCGCTGCATCGGCCTCATAGCACCAGCGCTCATGCAGGCGGAAATCCGCGCCGTACCAGAACTCGATGCGCCGCGGCACCACACGCACGCCGCCCCAGCCATCTGGACGCGGCACATCGCGGCCTTCGAAGCGCGCCTCGAAATTGGCCAAGCGCTGTTCAAACTCCTCGCGCGACGCCAATGGCTGCGACTGCACCGAGGCCCA
Source organism: Stenotrophomonas sp. STEN035 (assembly GCF_056759935.1). Taxonomy (NCBI): domain Bacteria; kingdom Pseudomonadati; phylum Pseudomonadota; class Gammaproteobacteria; order Lysobacterales; family Lysobacteraceae; genus Stenotrophomonas; species Stenotrophomonas sp. STEN035. Next base: position 108,780 of record NZ_JBRRDY010000001.1, on the reverse strand, counting down.
GGCGCCAATCTGGCTCATGCGCGGGCGGCTGGCGAAGTAGGCATCGGATTCGGCAGCCGACACCAGCTGCGCATCACCTTCGATCCGCACCTGGATGCCAGCCTCGCGCAGGCTGCGCCACAGGAACAACAGCGCCGTTGCCCGGTTGTCGTGCAGTTCGCGGCCCTTGCGGCTGTCCAGGTGGGTATAGAACACAAAGCCGCGCTCGTCGAAGGCCTTCAGCAACACCGTGCGCGCCGACGGGCGGCCATCGATGTCAGCGGTGGCAACCGTCATCGCGGTGGCATCGATCTCCTTGCCAGCCTTCGCCTCTTCAAACAATGCGGCGAAAGTCGAAAGCGCTTCTGCGTAAAGATTGGTCATGGTCCTGCTTCGTAGGGCACGTGTTTGGGCTATTGTGGCGGCATGTCCCCCGTTCCGCACAGTTTTTCCCAACGCCGCTTTGCGCCGGCTCTGGTTGCACAGGCATTGGATGATGCACTGAGCAGCGCCGACGGCACGCCAGTACTGGCGATCAGCGGCGTGCAGGGCAGCGGCAAGTCCACATTGGCGGCACAGGTGGTGGACTTGGCACGTACCCGCGGCCTGTGTGCTGCCGCAGTTTCCATCGATGACACCTATCTGACCCGCGCACAACGGCAGCGCCTCGCCGATCGCGTACATCCCTTGCTGGCCACACGCGGCCCACCGGGCACGCATGACCTGGCACTGGCGATGGCCACGCTGGATGCGGCAAAGTCCGGGCAAGGCTTCCCGTTGCCGCGCTTCGACAAACTAGCCGATGAACGCGTGCCGGAAGCACAGTGGAAGAAGATCGAGCAACCGCTCGACCTTCTGGTGTTCGAAGGTTGGTTCCTGGGGACGCCAGCTGAGGATGAAGACGCGCTGCAGCTGCCCTTGAACGCACTGGAGCGCGAGGCCGATGCGGACGGCACCTGGCGGCGCTGGTGCAACCAGGCCTTGGCTGAACACTACCCGGCCTTGTGGCGCCGCTTTGACCGGCTGTGGATGCTGCAACCGCCGAGCTTTGCGGTGGTCCCGCATTGGCGCTGGCAGCAGGAACAGGCCCTGCAGCAAGCCTCGCCCGGCCGCAGCAGCATGACCCGACCGCAACTGGAGCGCTTCGTGCAGTTCTACGAACGCATCAGCCGGCAGGCGCTACGCACCCTGCCCGGCATCGCCGACCGGGTCGTTGCACTGGACGCACAACGGCAGCCACTGGCAAACACCCAGAGCTGACACGTCCAGGCTGGCCGGGCCAGAACCGCAGCGCTGGACAGCTCGACGGCGCTACCGCCGCCGAGCCCTTGCAGATGCGCGCCCAGCTCCAGCAGCGGGCACCCACCGCGCGATTACTGCAAGCGCATTACTGCACCAGGAACGTGATCCGCAGGTTGACCCGCCACTCGGTGACGTTGCCGTCGCCGTCGGTGACAACCTTGGTTTCGTTGATCCACGCACCTTGGATGCCCTTGACCGTCTCGGCCACCTTCTTGATGCCGCTACGCACCGCATCCTCGATGCTGGTCTTGGAGGACGCGTTGACTTCAATGATTTTCGCCACTGACATGTCCAACTCCTTGGTTGCACCACGAACCATTCGTGGAATTGCCGAGCTTGGCTGCTACCGTGTTAAGGCACTGACACGAGGTGCTAGCATCTTCCAGCAATGAATCCCGCCCCCAATCTCATCCTGGTCGGCCCCATGGGCGCCGGCAAAACCAGCATCGGCCGTCGCCTGGCCGAGCGTTTCGGGCTGGTATTCGTGGATGCCGACCAAGCCATCGTCGACGACGTCGGCTCCAGCATCCCGGCCATTTTCGAAAACGTCGGCGAAGCCGGCTTCCGTGCCCACGAGAAACGGGTGCTGTCGTGTCTGCTGGAAGGCAGCGGCCAGCTGATCTCCACCGGCGGCGGCTCCGTGCTCGACCCCGAGAACCGTGAGCGCATTCGCGCCCGGGGTTTCGTGGTCTACCTGCGGGTCAGCGTGGCCTCACAGCTGGCCCGCCTGCACCGCGACAAGACCCGGCCGCTGCTGCAGCGTGAGGACCGCGAACAGGTGCTGCACGCCATGGCCGAGCTCCGCGACCCGCTGTACCGCGAGGTGGCCGACCTGATCATCGATACCGACCTTTACACCCCCGCCGACGCCACCGCGCACACCGTGACCCGGCTTGCCGCGCAATGGAAGATCCTGGAACCGACCCGCATGACCGCCCCCACCCGCACCGTCGCCGTCGGCGGCGAACACCCCTACCAGATCCATATCGGCCCGGGCCTGCTGTCGCAGGCGCAAACGCTGGTCGGCGCCATCCGTGGCCGCCATGTACTGCTGGTCAGCGACGACACGGTCGCACCGCTGTACCTGAGCCAGGTGCAGACCGCGCTGCTGGCCACCCGCCCCGACCTGAAGATCGGCCAGCACATCATCCCGGCCGGCGAGGCCTCCAAAACCCTGGACAATTTCGGCGGCGCGATCAACGCGCTGGCAAGCCTCGGCGCTACCCGCGACGCCTGCGTACTGGCGCTGGGCGGCGGCGTAGTGGGCGACCTGGCCGGCTTTGCCGCGGCCTGCTGGATGCGCGGCGTGGACTGCGTGCAATTGCCCACCACCTTGTTGTCGATGGTCGACTCCTCGGTCGGCGGCAAGACCGCGGTGGATATCCCGCAGGGCAAGAACCTGGTCGGTGCCTTCCATCCGCCGCGTGCGGTAGTAGCTGATACCGCTGCACTGCGCACCCTGCCACTGCGCGAACTACGCGCCGGGCTGGCGGAAGTCATCAAATACGGCGCCATCCGCGACCCGTTGTTCTTCCAGTGGCTGCAGGCCGAGCGTCAGGCACTGCTGGCTGGCGACGACGGCGCACTGGCCCAGGCCATCGCCCGCAGCTGCGAGCACAAGGCCGAGATCGTCGAACGTGACCCACTGGAGAAAGGCGAGCGCGCCCTGCTCAATCTCGGCCACACCTTCGGCCATGCGATCGAGACCGCACAGGGCTATGGTGCGCCGGGCAATGACAACCTCAACCACGGTGAGGCGGTCGCCGTCGGCATGGTGTTGGCCGCCAAGCTGTCGGCGGCGCTGGGAATGGCAGATGCGGCAGATACCGAGGTTCTGCGCGAGCTGCTGGAGGCTTACGGCCTGCCGACCGCAATCCCCGCGGGCTTGGACGCTGAGGCACTGCTGGGGCATATGCGCCTGGACAAGAAGAACATTGCCGGTCGCCTGCGGCTGGTGCTGTGGCGCGGCATCGGCAAGGCCGAGGTGGTGCCGGATGTGGATGAGGCTGCAGTGTTGGACGTGCTGCGGCAGGGCTGAGCGGGAAGTCGACCATTGCGCTCTGAAGCCCCTCTCCCTGCGGGAGAGGGGTTGGGGTGAGGGTCCGTGCAAAGCCTGATGGCGTCAAAAGAGCACAAGGCTTCGCCCGCACCCTCATCCGCCCTTTGGGCACCTTCTCCCGAAGGGAGAAGGATGGGGCGGGCTTCACCCGCCCCAAAACCAGCCCAAAACCCGCACACCGGCTACAATCGCCGCCATGCGCGTCCTACTGCAACAGCCGCCCAGCGGCAAAGAAGCCCCCCGCTACGTACAGCTTTCCCTGGTACCCGACCTGCTCGGCGGCTGGGAGTTGCTGCGTGAGAGCGGTCAGACCGGTGGCCGCATCCAGCTGCGCCGCGAGCTGTTCCTGCAGCACGACGACGCCATCCACGCCTTCGAAAAGGCCCGCGATGGCCAGATCAAGAAAGGCTTCCAGGTGATGTTCACCGCCGGCCAGCCCGCGCCCTGAATCCCGCATTCCCTGCAGGTGCGCCGCAGCGCGCCTGCGGTTCTTACCTCCAGGAGTTCCATGTGACCAGCCCACTTCGCAATGACCGCTTCCTGCGCGCCCTGCGCCGCGAGCCCGTGGACTACACCCCCGTCTGGCTGATGCGTCAGGCCGGCCGCTACCTGCCCGAGTACCGCGCCTCCCGCGCCCGCGCCGGCAGTTTCCTGGGCATGGCCAAGAACCCGGAAGTCGCCTGCGAAGTGACCCTGCAACCGCTGGAACGCTTCGACCTGGACGCCGCGATCCTGTTCTCGGACATCCTCACCGTGCCGGACGCGATGGGCCTGGGCCTGTATTTCGTCGATGGCGAAGGCCCCAAGTTCAAGCATCCGGTGCGTGATGCCGCCGCGGTCGCCAAGCTGGCGGTACCGGACATGGAAACCGAACTGCGCTACGTGATGGACGCAGTCCGCCTGATCCGCCGCGAGCTCGACGGCAAGGTGCCGCTGATCGGTTTCTCCGGCAGCCCGTGGACCTTGGCCTGCTACATGATCGAAGGCGGCGGCAGCAAGGATTTCGCCCGCATCAAGGCAATGGCGCTGAACGAGCCCAAGGCCCTGCACCAGCTGCTGGAGGTGGTGACCGACGCGGTCATCGCCTACCTGTCGGCGCAGCGCGCGGCCGGTGCGCAGGCGCTGCAGGTGTTCGACACCTGGGGCGGCGTGCTGGGTCCGGCGATGTACCGCGAGTTCTCGCTGCGCTACCTCAACCGCATCGCCAGCGAGCTCAAGCGCGGCGACGGCGCCGAGCGCACCCCGTTGATCCTGTTCGGCAAGGGCACCGGCCAGTACGTGGCCGAGTTGGCCGCCAGCGGCGCTGAAGGCGTCGGCGTGGACTGGACCATCTCGCTGGAAGACGCTGCACGCGCAGTCGGCAGCAAGGTCGCGCTGCAGGGCAACCTGGACCCGACCACCCTGTATGGCTCGCCCGATGCGATCACCCGCGAAGTCGGCAAGGTGCTGGAAAGCTATGCCGCCGGCAACGGCGGTTCGCGCGAAGGCCATGTGTTCAATCTTGGCCACGGCATGTCGCCGGACATGAACCCCGAGCACGTCGCCGTGCTGGTGGAAGCGGTGCATCGTCTCAGCCGCCGCTGAGGCCCGAAGGCCCGGAAGCTTGACTTCAATCTTCCGGGCCCGGACGCTGGGCGCCCCTCATCAGGCCCGCGTCCCATGTCGAAACGTTGCAAGTCACTGCTGCTGGCACTGGCAATCGCTGCGCCGGGTGCAGCAAGCGCTGCACCGCCGCCACTGCAGTTGGGCGAGGATGACTTCCCGACGCTGGCCGCGTTTCCTGAAGTCGCACAGCTGACCATCTTCAGCACCGGACCGATGGAATTCCCGACCAGCTGCAAACAGATCCGCATTGCGCGAGCGGAAGAAATCGCACCACGCTGGCGGCCGTACATCACCCGCCTTTCGCTCGACCGCTGCAGCACCGAATCCGTCGGCACCGATGCCATGCAGGACACCTCCTACGATGCCAGCGCCCGGATCAGGCCCGGATTGGTGACCCTGTACGGATTGCCGGTGACCGAGACGCGCGAAACGCTGGCCGAAATGTACGGCAACCGCACGCTGGTGCTTGCGGTTCCGCTGCAGAAGGCATTGGAGAAAATACGTCCGATCAGCGAGCGCAACTGTGCACCGGCGGCGCGCAACAACCCCGGCATCCCAACCAACTGCAAGATGGAACGCATCGACGAGGACAGCTGGAGCATCACCATCGGTGAACTCAATTCCACCATCATGCTGAGCCGGAACCCCGACGATTCCGGATCGACCCTGTACACCATTGGCGGCGGCGACTGATCTACGCAGCATCTGCACACGCATCGGAGGACAATAAACGCCTGCTTCAGCGCGAGTCGTCTTGATGCCCCAGGTTCCCCCCATCCCGCTGCCCGCCAGTTCCACCCAGAAGCCCCTGCTATGGCTGGTGTCATTGGCCATCTTCATGCAGATGCTGGACTCGACCATCGTCAACACGGCCTTGCCGGCGATGGCGCGCAGCCTGGGCGAGAGCCCGCTGCAGATGCAGTCGGTGGTGTTCAGCTACGCGCTGGCGGTGGCCACCTTCATTCCCGCCTCGGGCTGGATCGCCGACCGCTTCGGCACCCGTCGCACCTTCCTTGCCGCGATCGTGCTGTTCACCCTGGGCTCGCTGGCCTGCGCGCTGTCACCGACGCTGCAGTGGCTGGTCGCCTCGCGCGTGTTGCAGGGCATAGGCGGCGCGATGTTGTTGCCGGTTGGGCGGCTGGCGGTAATGCGCTCGGTGCCACGCGAGCAGTTCCTGTCGGCGATGAGCTTCATCGCCATTCCCGCCCTGATCGGCCCGCTGCTGGGCCCCACCCTGGGCGGCTGGCTGGTGGAGGTTTCCTCCTGGCACTGGATCTTCCTGATCAATCTGCCGATCGGCGTGATCGGCTTCGTCGCCGCGCTGAAGATCATGCCCGACCATTATGGTCAGCGGAAACAGCGCTTCGATCTGGCCGGTTACCTGATGCTGGCGTTCGGCATGATCGCCTTGTCGCTGGCACTGGATGGCGTGTCGGCGCTCAACTCCGCGCATGCACTGGTGCTGCTGCTGGCGGTGGTCGGCATCGCTGCGCTGGCCGGCTATTGGCTGCATGCGGCCAGCACCAGCAATGCACTGTTTCCGCTGAGCCTGTTCAAGGTGATCAGCTTCCGCATCGGCATCCTCGGCAATCTTTTCTCGCGCATCGGCAGCGGTGCGATGCCGCTGTTGATTCCGCTGCTGCTGCAGGTCGGCATGGGCCTGAGTCCGATGACCGCCGGCATGATGATGATTCCGGTGGCGCTGTCGGGCATGGCCGCAAAACGTGCTGCAGTCAGCCTGGTGGAGCGCTTTGGCTACCGCCGTATTCTGATGATCAATACGGTCTGCGTCGGTCTGGCGATGGCGAGCTTCGCATTGATCACCGCCGAGCAGCCACTGTGGTTGCGGCTGACCCAGCTGGCGATCTTCGGCGCGGTCAACTCGATGCAGTTCACCGTCATGAACACCGTCACCCTGCGCGACCTGGACACGCACCAGGCCAGCAGCGGCAACAGCCTGTTGTCGATGGTGATGATGCTCGCCACCGGTTTTGGCGCGGCCACCGCTGGCAGCCTGCTGGCCGCCTTTGGCGACCACTTGAGCGGCCACGGCGCAACTGCCGCGCTGCATGCCACCTTCATCTGCGTGGGCGCAATCACACTCAGCTCGACACTGGTGTTCTGGCAGCTGCCGGACAACCGCCCGCATCCGCGGGCGGTGGAAGAAGTTGCCGAGTAAACCCGCCCTTCAGTCCGGCGCAGCCTGCTGCCTGCGTTGCGCCTCCAATACGCCGGTGATGGCCTCCAGCAACATCTGTGCGGTCACCGGCTTGCGCAGGAAGTCGGCAAAGCCGGCCTCGCGCGCCAGCGGTTCGGCCTCGGCATCGGAGCGCGCGGTCACCGCGATCAATGGCATGTCGTAGCCCATTGCCTTCAACTGCCGCGCGAGCCCGAAGCCATCGATACCGGGCAGGTCCAGATCCAGCAACGCCACGTCGAACTCATGGTTGGACAGTTCCGCCAATGCCGCCAGGCCATGCGCGGCATGCACCGCGCTGTGCCCGTGCACCTCCAGCAAGCCGCGGATCACCGCAGCGATGGTCGGGTCATCCTCCACCAACAACACCCGCTGCGCTGGCAGGTTCATCCAGGCACCACCGGCGGCATCATCATCCATCGAGGTCGGCGGCACCTCCCAGGCCAGCGGGAGGTCGACGATGAAACAGGTGCCCTCGCCCAAGCTGCTTTCCACATCGATGCTGCCGCCCATCGCCACGCTCAATTCATTGCAGATGGCCAAGCCCAGGCCGCTGCCGCCGTAGCGCGCGGCGGTGCGTGCGCCATCGGCCTGTTCAAAGCGGCGGAACAGACGTTGCTGCTGCTCGGCGCTGATACCCGGGCCGGTGTCACTGACCTCGAAACGCACACCCTTGCCGCCGTCCTGCAGGCGTACACGCAGACTCACCGAACCATGGCTGGTGAATTTGATCGCGTTGCCCAGCAGGTTGAGCAGGATCTGTCGCAACCGCATCACATCGCCGGTCAGGCGCGTGCGCGGCGCGGCCGCATTGTCGAATTCGAATGCCAGTCCACGCCGTTTCGCCAGCGGCTCGGCCATGCCACGCACGTCTTCCAGCAGCTGGCGCAGCTCCAAAGGCTGGTTCTGCAACTCCAGTCGGCCGGCTTCGATCCGGGCAAGATCCAGCGCATCGTTGACCAGTCGCAACAGATGTTCGCCAGCACGACGGATCGACTGCGTATAGCCGCGCTGGCGCTCATCCAGCGGTGTCGCCAACAGCAGCTCGCTCATACCCAACACACCCGTCATCGGCGTGCGCACTTCGTGCCCCAAGGTGGCCAGGAAGCGGGTCTTGGCCAATGACGCTTGCTCGGCCAGCTCCTGTTTGTGGCGGGCCAGCTGCCATTCGTTGCGGCGGCGCAGACGCCGTTGGTACAACCAGGCCCCCCCCAGGATCAGCACAACGGCGAGCACGAGGAAGGTCATCACCCCGGCCGGGCTGCGTGCCCATGGCGGCTGCACCCGGAAGGCCAGGGTCTGCACCGGTGACCAGACGTTGTCCGAGGTAGCGGCTTGTATTTCCAGCTGATAGCGTCCTGGTGGCAGCCGCGAGAACACGCGGTCGCCGGACGCGCCCACGTCCACCCAGTCCGGATCATAGCCGGCCAGGCGGAAGCGATAGGTGTTGGTTGCCGAGTCGGCAAAGGACAGCAGGCGTGCAGCAATGCGCAGATCGCGGTCACCATCAAGAATCTGCAAGGGCGACTCGAGGGTTATGTCGCGTTCCTTGTCACCACGGCGCACGCTGACCCGTTCGATGATCAGCGGCGGTCGCCGGGTTGAAGGTTTCACCTGGTTGGGATCGAACAACACCACTCCATCGGGCGTGCCGCCGGCCAGCTGGCCGGTGCGCGCCTGTACCAGCGAGCGGCGGCGGAACTCCTGCCCCGGCAGGCCATCATGCACGCCATACATGCGCACCGAACGATTGGCCGGATCTATGCGGATCAGGCCACGTGCACTGATCGCCCACGCCACGCCCTCGGCATCGACCAGCAAGCCAGTAGCCGCCAACATCGGGAAGCCCTGCTCGACGCCAACGCGATCAAGCAAGGTCATGCGCTGCCCATCCCAGAGATAGCGATCCATGCGCCCGAGACCTGCAATCCAGGCCACACCGGTGTCGGTGACATGGAAGGTGGAGACGCGCCCGGCCGGACCACCCAGCACCGGTGAGAACCGCCCGCTCTGCGACTGCCAGGCATGCAGGCCGGTGCCGGTCGCCAACCACAGCTGATCACCCGGGCCACACTGCATGTCTTCGATCAATGCCTCGGGCACGCCGGCCTGCCCTGCTTTCAGCTGCAGCAGCACGTGACCATCGGCATCGCGCTGCTGCATGCCGCCGTCTTCGGAATAGATCCAGATCCGGCCACCATTGCAACTGCGCACGATGTCGGCATCACCGAGCATCGCTGCGTCCTTGCCATCATTGCTATGCCAGCGCTGTACGCTGCCGTCATTCGGGTCGTAGCGCACCAAGGCATCCAGGCTGCCGATCCAGACCTTGCCGTGTGCGTCCTCAACCAGCGACTGTGGCCAGTTCTTGCCGTCGATCGCCTGCAGATGGTGTTGCACTTCACCGGTGCCGGGGTCGAGCCTATCCAGTGCACCGCGCGTACCCACCACCCAGATACCGCCGGAAGCGGATGGCGCCAAAGCCAAGGCATAGGGATTGCGCAGCGAGGATGGATCGTCCAGATGCCGCGACAACACGGAAAATTGCCGCCAGCTTGGTGGCAAGTGCCATAAACCAGCATTGGTGCTGGCGAACCACAATCCGCCTTCGCGGTCCTCGTAAGCGCTGGACCAGTTGGGTTTTACGATCCCGCGCTCCTGCGAGCTGTACAAGGGCACGTTGCGCACCACGCTGCTGCGGATGCGTCCAAGCCCTGAACGAGTATCCAGCCAGTAGCTGCCGTCAGCGGAGTACTGCAGCATGTTGAACACATCGCCGGGGGCTGCGCCGGCCCAGCTGGCCGCTTCAAAGCGTCCATCGGCATGGCGCTGGACCACCCCTTCGTTGGTAGCCACCCATAGCCGGCCTTGTTTGTCCACCTTCAAGCCGTTGATGCGAGGCGATGGCAGCAGTGCATTGCTGACCCGGTCGAAGCCTGCACCATTCCAACGCGCCAAGCCGCCCTTGGTACCCACCCAGAGACTGCCATCGGGCGTGACAGCCATGTAGGTGACCGCCGCCGCCGGCAAGCTGTGTTCGTCGCCGGCTACTGGCATGAAACGGCGGATATTGCCGTCCGGATCCAACCGGTGCAGGCCACCGGTGGCGGTACCGAACCACACGCTGCCATCGGGCGTGGAGGCAATGGCCCAGATCGTATTGCTGCCGATCTGCGGATAGGTCTGTTGATCGAAGAAGGTGAACTTGAGCCGGTCTGGCGACAGCATCACCAGCCCGGCGTTCTGTGTACCAATCCACAGCCGATTGCTTTTGTCGGCATGCAGGCTCCACACCACGTTGTCGCGCAGTCCATTCTCCGCGCGCCAGATTCGGTAGTTGCGGCCGTCATAGCGGGCAAGTCCGTCACGACTGGCCAGCCACAGGTAGCCAGTGAGGTCTTCGGCAAAGGCATTGATGTTGCTGGAAGGCAGGCCATCGGCCACGGTCAGCTGCCGTGGCTGCGGCGTTGCGGGCACTTCGGCCAGCGCCAGCGGCGGCACCAGCAACAGTGCGCTCAGCAACATCCCTGCGAGCCATTTCATCAAACCCAGCCTCCTGCTACGCCGCCCGGCGCGTTTTGTGATGGCGCCTATTGTGCCTGTCCCGGCGCCAACGCATCAGCGATCGCATCGACCAGCATCTGTCCGGTTACCGGCTTGCGCAGGAACCCCACCATGCCAGCCGCGCGCGCCAACTGTTCGGCCTGCACATCGGCACGTGCGGTAACCGCAATCAACGGGAAGCGATGGCCGGATCCACGCAGCTGATTGGCCAGCGCAATGCCATCCAAAGCTGGCAGATCCAGGTCCAGCAGACCCACATCGAATGCCTGTTCGCCCACCTCGGCCAAAGCGGCAAGGCCGTGCGCGGCATGTACCACCAGATGGCCGCGCGCGGTCAGCAGGCCGCTGATCACCTGGGCCACCGTCGGATCGTCTTCAACCAGCAATATTTTCAATGACCGCAGCGCCATCGCTGGCTCGGCAGCCGCGACCCCAGCGCTGATCGAATGCTCCCATGGCAATGGCACTTCAAGCACGAAGCGCGCACCTTCGCCCAGGCGGCTCTCGACGCGGATGCTGCCACCCATCGCCATGGCCAATTCCTGGCAGATCGCCAGGCCCAGACCACTACCGCCGTAACGCGATGCAGTGCGGTTCCCGTCAGCCTGCTCAAAACGCTGGAACAAACGACTCTGCTGCTCGGCACTGATGCCCGGCCCGGTGTCGCTCACACTCAGGCAGATACCGCCATGCCCCGGCAGCAGCTGCGCGCCCATGGAGACCTTGCCACGCTCGGTGAACTTGATTGCATTGCCAAGCAGGTTCATCAGTATCTGCCGCAGGCGCATGGCATCACCCACCACCATCACCGGCATTGCAAACGGCGCGGCAGCCTCGAACACCAGCCCGCGACGCTCAGCCATCGGTGCCATCAAGGCACTGACCTCCTGCAGCAAGCGCCCGAGGTCGAACGGGCGATTATCGAGCTCCAGCTTGCCTGCCTCGATACGCGCCAGGTCCAGTGCGTCATTGACCAAGGCCAGCAGATGCGTGCCAGCCTGCTGGATTGCACCAGCAAAGCGTTGTTGGCGCTCATCAAGATCGGTGCCCAGCAACAATTCGCTCATGCCCAACACACCGGTCAGCGGCGTGCGCACTTCGTGACCCAAGGTTGCCAGGAAGCGGGTTTTTGCCTGTGAGGCCTGTTCGGCCAATTCCTGCTTGTGCAGCGCCAACTGCCATTCGTTGCGCCGCCGCTCGCGCCGCTGGTAAGCAAGCACAGCCGCTGCTGCCAGCAAACCGAGCAACAGCGCCCATGCCGCCAGCGCCCAGTTGCTGCGCCACCACGGTGGTGCGACCTCGATCTGCAATGTCTGCGCTGGAGTCCATGGACCATCAGCCGCTGCCCCCTGGACCTGCATCCGATAACTACCGGCAGGCAGGCGCGATACCAGGCGCTCACCATCACTGCCCAGATCCACCCAGTTCTGATCGTAACCTTCGATCTGGACACGGAAGCGATGCCGCGCAGGATCGACGTAGGACAGCAGGCGTCCGGTCACCCGCAGATCGCGGTCCTGTGGACCGAGGTGAATCGATGCCCCCTTCAGTCGCTGCTCGCGTGCAGCATCGTCGCGACGCACGCCTATCGACTCGATCACCAATTGCGACCCCACCGGCGCGGCGACCTTGGCATCGGGATTGAAGCTCAGCAGACCGGTGGCAGACACCGCCAACGCCCGGCCACAGCCAGCATGCGACGGAGGCCTCGCGGTGAACTCGGTATCGGTCAGGCCGTCGCCTTCCTCCAGCACCCGCACCCGTGCCGCGCCCGGCTGCCACCACAGCAATCCGCGCGTCGTCGTTGCCCACAACTGACCACTGCAGCCGGCCACCAAACCACCCATCGCTACCGCCGGCACGCCTTCATCGACGCTGAGCCGTTGCAGCAGGGAAAAACCACTTGCATCGTGTCGATAGCGCTCCAACGCGCCATCACGTGCCAACCACACGCTGCCGTCGGCAAGGAACACCAGGTCATAGACCATACCCGCTGACACGCCTGGCAAAGTAACAAAGCGCTTGCCATCAAAGCGCTGCACACCGGCGCCACCAACCAGCCACAGGCTGCCATCGTTGCCCTGCCGCAGCTGCTCCACCAGTTTTTCCGGCAAGCCTGAGGCCGTACCTTGCGGGTAAGCCGCCAGCAGGCGACCATCGGCCGCACGGTGCTGCAAGCCGTAATTGATGATGGATAGCCACATGCTGCCATCGGCCGCCAGCCGCATCAGATCAGCGCGATTGGTCGGATCGTCGCCGATCCCAAGATCGATCCGGCGCACCTGGCCATCCGAGGGCCGATAGAGCGTTACCCCGCCCGCACGCCCCAGCCAGATCACCCCATCGCTACCGCGCTGCACCGACCAGATGCTGCCGTGACCGAGCTGCGTGTCGTTGGCCAGCTGTGACAACTTGCCGGCCGCGTTCAGCTGGTACAACCCGTGCCCCCCGACCACCAGAAAGCCATTGCCGTCGGCAGCCGAATTGATCAGGTACAGGCTCTCCAGCGATTTACCGTCGAGCTGATAGTGGCTGGAAAACCGCGACCAGTCCGGGCGCAGATAGGCCATGCCTTGGGTCAGCATGGCGGTCCAGATGCCCCCTTCGTGATCCTGCAGCAGATCCAGCACACCGCTGTTGGCGGTCAGGAAGCCGCTGCCGCCATCACCTTCCAGCAATTGCAGGTTGTGCGCATCGCCGCGATACAGGCCGGCGGAACTGCCCATCCAATAACGACCATCGCGGTCGTGCAGGACCATGGCCGCGCGCGCCTGCGCCGCCTGTGGCCACGGCGCGGCCGACACCGCGCCATCATCAAGTACCCGATACAGGCCGGTATCGGTACCCGCCCAGATGCCACCATCGCGGTCACCGCTCAGGCGGATCACATCCTTGTCTTCAAGCAGTGGCGAACGCACGGCCGCAAAGCCAACCCCCGGCCGCCAGCGCACAAGACCACTGGTGGTGCCCACCCACATGCTGCCGTCCTTGCCGGGCAGCATGGCGTAGATGGTGTCGTCCGGCAGGCTGCGCGGGTCGTCGGGCTGGTGCTGGTAACGGCTGATCCGTCCATCGGCATGCAACAGGCAGATCCCGCTGCCGCTGGTCCCCACCCATAGGTCGCTGCCCTGCATGGCCAACGCCCAGACCTGGTGTTTGCAGATGGCCTCCAGCTCGGCGAAGCGGGTGAAGCGTTGGCGGTTGGCATCCAGCATCGCCAGTCCCGCGCCGTTGGCACCGACCCAGACCCTGTCCTGGGCATCGATCAGCATCGTCTCCAGGGTGTTGCCCGGCAGCGAGCCCGATACCTGTGGATCATGCCGCCAGACCCGCAGATGCGCACCGTCATAGCGCGCCAGGCCGTCATCGGTGGCCGCCCAGACGTAGCCATGGCGGTCCTGCGCCAGCGCAAGCACGGTGCGCGACGGCAGCCCTTCGGCCACGCCCAGGCGCCGCATGCGCGGCGTTTCGGCCAGATCCAGCGCCATCGCGAAGCACGGCCACGCCAGCAACACCGCCAGCACACCCCTGCATACACCCCGAAAAATCCGTTTCATCAACGCCCGACACTCCCCATCGCAAGCTGTACGCACAAACCCCCACCGCCAACGACTTTAGCGCCGCCCCCGGCCCCGGGCAAAGTCACCCGAACCGACTACGTAACAAACCGTTGCGCAATATGCGCACAAACCCTCACCTGCATCCGCCTAGAATCCCCTATCCCGACCTGGAGCCGGACCTTGCTGCCACGCCTGCTATTGCTGATCTGCGCTCTACTACCCGTTGCCGCCGGTGCCGCCAACGAGCGGTACCGGCTCGACCCGGTGCACACCCGGGTGCTGTTCGCCATCGAGCATGCTGGCTTTTCGCATGCGCTTGGCACGGTATCCGGCAGCGAGGGCGTACTCGACTTCGACCCGCAGGACTGGGCCAGTGCGAAGCTCGACGTTGCGGTGCCGATCACCCGGCTGGACCTGGGCGATGGCAAATGGAACCAGGCCACATTGGCGCGCAACCTGCTTGATGGCGAGCGTTTCCCGCAGGCACGCTTTGTCTCCAGCCGGGTCGAGCCGATTGACGCGAGCCACGCCCGCGTATCCGGTCAACTGACGCTGCGCGGCATCAGCCGCGAAGTAGTACTCGAGGTCACCCTCAATGCCCTCAAACGCCACCCGCTGCCGCCGTTCCGGCGTACGGCCGGGTTCTCAGCGACCACCACGCTCAGTCGCGCCGACTTTGGCATCAGCGCCTGGCCGTCGGTGATCGGCGACAAGGTCGAGCTGCGCATCGAGGCCGAAGCCGTACGCGATGCCGCTGCCGAAGCACCACCAGCCTCCACAGAACCGGCACCCGCGCCGGACAGCAGCCTCGAAGACGCCGCCGACGCGGCCCTGAAATCAGCAACAGAAACGGAAAAACACCCATGAGCCTTGAAAACACTGCGCAACGCTGGGGCAGCCTCAGCAAAAGCCTGCACTGGCTGATCGCCGTGCTGATCCTGGCCCTCGGTATCGTCGGCCTGGTCATGGGCGAGTTCCCGAAGACGCCCAAGTACTTCTGGATCTACACCATGCACAAGTCCATCGGCATCACCGTATTGGTGTTGGTGATCGTGCGCTTGGCGTGGCGTCTGTATGCCGGCGCACCGGAGCCGGTGCCCGGCACCCCGAGCTGGCAAGAACGGATTGCCTCGGCCACGCATTGGCTGCTGTATGTGCTGATGTTCGCCATCCCACTGTCGGGTTGGCTGTACGACTCGGCCAGCGGCCTGCGCCCGTTCAAGCTGTTCGGACTGGTCGAAATGCCCAAGCTGGTTGCGCCCAGTGAGCAGGCCAGCCAGTTCTCCCACGCCATCCACGAATGGGGCTTCTGGGCGTTGATCCTGCTGGTGTTGGCGCATGCCGGTGCCGCGCTCTATCACCACATTCATCTACGCGATGCCACGCTGGCACGCATGCTGCCGCAAGGCTGGCTCAACCTTCCACAAAAGGATTCCGCATGAACATCAAGCTCAGCTCCCCCGCCGCTGTAGCCGCCGCCCTGGCCGGCATGCTTGCCGTCGCCCCGGCAATGGCCGCTGATTACCAGCAGGCACCAGGCCCCGGTTCCATCCTGGTGTTCGCCACCAAATATGACGGTGAAGTGTTCACCGGCAGCTTCCCCGGCTTCCAGACCCAGGTCAGCTTCGACCCGGCCAATCCGGCTGCGGGCAAATTGGACGTAACCATCCCACTGGTCGGCGCCAAGAGCGGCAATACCGACCGCGACTCCACCCTGCAGGGCGCGGATTTCTTCAACGTCGCGCAGTTCGCCCAGGCCCGTTACACCGCCAATGGCTTCCGCGCATTGGGCAACAACCAGTTTGCCGCCGATGGCACGCTGGAACTGCGCGGCGTCAGCAAGCCAGTCACCTTGACCTTCACCTGGGCAGCCGGCACACAGCCGGTACTGACCGGCAAGGCCACGGTCAAGCGTCTGGACTTCGGCGTGGGCGGCGGCGACTGGGCTGACACCAAGACCATTCCGAACGAAACGGCGATCAGCACCATCGTCAAGCTAAACGCCAAGTAATTCGCGCAGCTCCCGGTTCTCCCAGGTTTGACCTCCAGCGTGGCAATGCGCCACGCTGGAAAAAACAACATCGGAGCCTTCTTCTGCGCCCGCATCTTCTTCCAGCCCTCGCACTTTTGTTGACATCCGCCAGCGCAGCTGCGTCCGAACAGCTGGACATCAACTACTACGCAATCACCGGCAGTACATCACGGCAACTACTGGAAGCGATGCAGAGCCAAGGGCCGCAAGCCGATGATGGCCGCCGCTTCCATGGCTACACGCGCTGGCAGGTACGTTGGAAGTACCAAGCAACCGCCGGCGGCAGCAGTTGCCGTATCCGCAACGTCGAAACCCAGGTTGCCGGCACCATTACCCTGCCAGAATGGACCGATGCATCAAGCGCCGATGACGATCTACTCAACCGCTGGCAGAACTACAGCCGTATCCTGCGCGAGCATGAGGAAGGCCACTACCAGTTCGCGCTCGACGCAGCGGCCTCGATACGGCAGCAACTGACAGAACTGCCGCCACAGCCCTGCAGCCTGCTGAATGAGCGGGCCAACCGTTTGGGAATGTCATTGGTGGATGAGCAACGCCAGCGCGAGATCGCTTATGACCGCGACACAAACCACGGCCGCCTCAATGGCCTGAAGCTATGACCCCCGCCTGATCCTGCAGCCAGCTGCGCAGGGCCTGCAGGTCAAACGGCCAATCCAGCTCCCTGCCGCCCACATCCCGCAATACCGGCACGCGCGCGCCATAGGCCGCCTCCAGCGCCGCATCGTCATCGATGAACACACTCTCGAACTCAGGCGCCCGCGCCCGCGCCAGCACCGCAAGCGCCAGGTCGCACAAATGGCAATCATCACGTTGGTATAGGGTCAATCCCACTCGTCACCTCCGCAAGGAATGCTGCGCTGCAGACATGGCCTGCAGCAATGAACCCGTAGAATAGCGGCCATCTCAACGCAGTACGCAGAATCAGCATGTCCGTCAGTACGTTCGACCTGTTCAAGATCGGCATCGGCCCGAGTTCGTCACACACCGTCGGCCCGATGCGCGCGGCCGAGCGCTTCGTCCACCGCTGGCTGCTGGATCCAGGACAACTGGACAACACCGTGCGCATCCGCGCCGAGGTGTTCGGCTCGCTGGCCCTGACCGGGCGCGGCCATGGCACCGACAAGGCAGTACTGCTGGGCCTGGAAGGCAATCGCCCCAACGAGATCGACCCGGACATCATCCCGGCCACGCTGGAACGCATCCGCAGCAGCAAGCGCATCAAGTTGATGGGCCAGCGCGAGATCGCCTTCGACGAGAAGCGCGACCTGGCCCTGAACAAGCGCCAGAAGCTGCCCTACCACACCAACGGCATGCGCTTCACCGCCTACGATGCCGACGACCAGATCATCGCCACCCGCGATTACTACTCGGTTGGTGGCGGCTTCGTGGTCAACGAGGACGACGCCGCCGATGACCGCATCGTGCCGGACCAGACGCCGATCCCCTACCCGTTCAAGAGCGGTGACGAGCTGCTGGCGCAGGCGGCGCGCAGCGGCCTGAGCATCGCCCAGATGATGTACGAGAACGAGAAGTGCTGGCGCAGCGAGGACGAGATCCGCGCCGGCCTGCGCGAGATCTGGGACGCGATGCAGTCCTGCGTGACCCGCGGCATCCGTTCCGAAGGCACCCTGCCCGGCGGGCTCAATGTCAGCCGCCGCGCACCCACCTTGTACCGCGAACTGTCTTCGCGCCCCGAGGCCGCCATGCGCGACCCGCTGACCACACTGGACTGGGTCAATCTGTACGCCTTGGCAGTCAATGAAGAAAACGCTGCCGGTGGCCGCGTGGTCACCGCGCCCACCAATGGCGCGGCCGGCATCATCCCGTCGGTACTGCATTACTACGACCGTTTCTGCCCCGGCAGCAACGAGCAGGGCGTGTTCAACTTCCTGCTGACCGCTGCGGCCATCGGCATCCTGTACAAGGAAAACGCCTCGATCAGCGGCGCCGAAGTCGGCTGCCAGGGCGAAGTGGGCGTGGCCTGCTCGATGGCGGCCGGAGGCCTGATGGCAGCGCTGGGCGGAAACCCCGGCCAGATCGAGAACGCCGCCGAGATCGGCATGGAGCACAACCTCGGTCTTACCTGCGATCCGATTGGCGGACTGGTGCAGATCCCCTGCATCGAGCGCAATGCAATGGGCTCGGTGAAGGCGATCAACGCCAGCCGCATGGCCATGCGCGGCGACGGCAAGCACAAGGTCTCGCTGGACAAGGTGATCAAGACCATGCGCGACACTGGCCGCGACATGCAGGACAAATACAAGGAAACCAGCCGTGGCGGCCTTGCCGTCAACGTCATCGAGTGCTGATACGCGCGTAAACTGGCGCTGGCCCCGCTGGGGCTGGCGCCTGCTGTTTTTTTTGTTGCTTTGGCTGGGCGCCAGCTGGCTGTGGAGCAGTTACTGGACCGCAGCACCCGGCCAAGGTGCCATCGCCACCGATGGCAGTTTCGACATTCCCATCAGCATCCGCCTGCGGGAACACTGGGCGTTGCATCTGGATTTCCATCCAGGCAGCTTGAGCGACGAGGAGTTTGCGCACCGCACCGCTCCATGGAAACAAGGAACGCCAGACACTGGCGCAATCACGCTGCGGTGGCGACTACTGGCAAACGACGGGCAACAGCTTGCCGCCGGCACCACTCCGTTCCACCGCGTGGACAGCTGGTCGAGCGACACCGTCAGCTGCACCCAGCCCCTGCCATCAATCCCGCCCGGACGCTACCGACTGGCAGGCCAGTTGAGCGCAGCACCGCCTGCAGCCACAGGCATGGACATGGCCGTGGCAATCAGAGCCGCCAATAGCAAGGCATGGAACAGCTGGCAGCTCGATCTGACCTGGTGGGCCGGGCTGCTCAACATGCTGCTGGTCCTGCCCTTGGGCATCCTCCTGTTGCTGGCGTTACTGGCCCACAAGCTGTGGCGCCAACGCAGCCGTTCCCACTAACCGCAAGCAGGCATCGCCAAGTTCAGAACGAGCGCTTTCGTTCCGCAACGCACGCGTGTTGCAATACCTCCGCTCGTTACACCAGAATCGCCCATCACAACGCAGCTTCAGGGGGAGCGGATGCACGGTGAAAAGGAATCCGGCGAGCAGGCGCCGACGCGACGTCCGCGTTCGGCCGCACGCACCGCAGCGCCCGGCAATGGCATGGCGACCTTGATCAAGCTGGTACTTGCCGCAGTGGCCCTGCTGTTGCTGGCTTACTACTTTGGCAATCGAAAGCCGGCACCGCCGCTAGCTGACACCGCGGCCGCAGCATCAGATACAACAGCCCCCGCCGCCGCTGCCCCCGGCTCGGGCGCTGAAGCAATGATTATCCAGGGCGAGAAGTCCACGACGATGGCGAACATCGACGAGGCACAGATGTCGGTGCAGGAAGGCGGCAGCGTGCTGCGCATCGAAGGCAGCGTCGGCAGGAACTTCGCCACTGACATGAAGGCACTGCTGGATGCCAACCCCAGCGTGCGTCGTATCGATATCACCAGCGGTGGTGGCTATGCCAATCCGGGTCTGGAAGCGGCCCGGCTGATCAACCGCAACAATCTTACCGTGCGGGTCCGCTCCCACTGCGCCAGCATGTGCGTGGCACTGTGGGCCGCTGCTGGCCATCGCCAGCTGGAAGCAGATGCGGCGATCGGCCTGCACCAATGGAATCCGCAGTGTGATGCGCGCCCTGACGAGGCGGAGCGCAAGGAGTGCCACTACCAGGTCCAGTTCGCTACCGAGCACAATTCCAGCTACAACGCGTGGCTGCGCGCGGCCGGCTTCAACCAACGCTTGTTGAACCTGCAGTCGCAGACCGCCTCCGAAGACATAGCGGTGCTGCTCGCCCCGCAGCTATGGGAAAACGGGGTGGAGTTCACCGCCGTCGACAGCAACGGCGCGCGCATGAGCCGTGAAGCCGTCCTGCAGCAGCTTGCCGCCAGAGCCAAGCGCAGCTGAACACTCAGGCGGTGCGCTTGCCCAGCTTCAGCATGCCCTCCAGAGCCAACAGCGCCACCGCCAGCCAGATCGCCACATAGGTCGGCCACTGCCCGTGGCCGACGCTCTCACCCAGCAGCAAGGCCGCCAGCATCAACAGTACCGGCTCCACATAGGTAAGCAGGCCGAACAGACTGAATGACAGCATCTTCGAGGCCAGCATGTAGCACATCAGGGCCACCGCGCTGATCGCCCCGAGCAGCGGAATCAACGTGTACAACGCCGGCTTCTGCGCCAGCGCTACCAGCAGTTGCTGCCCGTCACCAATCGCCGCCCACCAAGCCACCGGCAGCAACAGCACCAGTTCCACCCAGAACCCGCCGAGGTGACCGATACGCAGGTGCCGGCGCAGCAGGAAGTAAGCCGGGTAGCCCAGCGCCACCAGCAGCATTTCCCACGACAGGCCGTGGTTGCGCAGCAAGGCCCAGCCCACGCCGAGCGCGGCGCTGGCCACGGCCAGCTTCTGCAGCGCGGACAGACGTTCGCCGTAGACCACCCGCCCCAGCAGCACCATCACCAATGGCAACAGGAAGTAGCCCATCGATACCTGCAATGCTCGGCCATGCAGCGGCGCCCACAGGAACAGCCACAACTGCACTCCGACCATGCCCGCGCACAGCGGCAACGCCCACCACAACCGGCGCTCAACCCGCACGCGTCGCAAGGTATCGGCGATGAGGGTCTTCTCACCACTCACATGCAGCATCAGCGCTATCAGCGGCACCGCGAACAACACCCGCCAGCCAAAGATATCGCCACCTTGGAGCGGCGCCAGCTGCGGGCTGGCGTAGTACATCAGACCGAACAGCAACGACGCTGCCAGCGAAACCAGAACACCTTTGGACACAGCACACCTGTCAGAGGAAGAAACCGGCAGCCTGCGGGCTTCGCGGAATGGCAACGTTGGCGCCATGACGCCAACACCCCGGCATCATAGAGCCTGCACGTTGCAGTGCTACCTTCGAAAGGCGTGCTTTCAGCCGGCCCGGCATCTACGCGAGTGCAAGCCGATGCAGGGCATCACCCGCTCTGCAGCACCCGGCCTGGATCAGCACCGAATCCGCGCTGCAGCACGCCAGGGGTGCTGCAGCGACACTCAGCGATTAACGATGCCCAGCACGTCGTCCAGCAAGGCTGCGGCAGTCACTTCGGCGCCCGCGCCCGGCCCCTGGATCAGCAGCGGCTGGGTGCTGTAGCGGTCACTGTGAATCGCCACGCGATTATCGGTGCCACTACCGCCAGCCAGCGCATGGCCTTGCGGCAACGCGCGCAGACCAACGCTTGCACCCTGCGCATCCAGGCGGCCAACGAAGCAGAGCTTCAAACCTTGTGCCCGTGCTTGCTGCAACTGTTCGGCCAGCGGCGCGTCCAGCAACGACAACGCTGCATCCACCGCGTCGGCTGACAGTGCCGCCAGGGCCGCCGGCACCAGCGAATCAACCTTGATCTGATCGGCCTCCAGCGGCACACCAGCAGCGCGCGCAAGTATCAACAGCTTGCGGCGCACATCTTCGCCGGACAAGTCGATGCGCGGATCCGGCTCGGTATAGCCGGCCTGCGCAGCTTCACGTACGCAGGCTGAGAACGGCTGGCTGCCGTCGTAACGATCAAACAGCCAAGCCAAGGAGCCGGACAGCACGCCTTCAATGGCATGCACATGGTCACCACCGGCAACCAGTGCTCGGATGCTGCGCAACAGCGGCAAGCCGGCACCAACCGTGGCCGCATCGCCATAGCGGGCGTTGCCGGTCGCAATCGAAGCACCAATCTGCTGCGCACGGGCCAGGCCCGTGCCATTACCCAACTTGTTTGCAGTCACCACATGAATGCCCTGCGCCAGCCACCGTGCATGATCGGCGGCCACAGCTTCACTGGCGGTGGCATCCACCACGATGTCGCCAACACGCAGCCGCCCTACTTCCTCGCGATGCACCGGCTCATCGCCCTGCCGCTGCGCATCACGCGCACGCGACAGCGCCGCATGCGGCGCATCGTCGCAGGCCAAAGCAATACGCGAGTTGGCCACCACATGCAGCGATGGCAGGCTCAGCTGGCGTTGCTGCAATGCTTGGTAGCGCGCAACAAAGGCCGAGCCGACCGTACCAGTTCCCAACAACACCAGCCGCGCCTGCGGCTGTTCCAGCGGACGCAGTACCGCGCTCATGCATCCACCGTTTTTTTACAGTTGCCAGCAGCCAGCTGCGCCTCGGCAATCACCTTGGCGGCACGCTCGAGACCGGCCTGCAGGTCGGCGACCAGGTCCTCGCTGGACTCGATGCCCACCGACAAGCGCAGCAGGCATTCGCTGATGCCCGCCGCTGCACGCGCATCGGCGCTCATCGCAGCGTGGGTCATGGTGGCCGGATGCGCGACCAGGCTTTCCACGCCGCCCAGCGATTCGGCCAGGGTGAAGTAATGCAGGCCATCCAGGAAGGCACGCACCGCGGCATATGGATCTTCGCCCTGGCAAGCGGCCAGCTCGAACGACAGCATCGCGCCGAAACCTTTCTGCTGGCGCGCCGCCACCGCATGGCCCGGATGCGATTCCAAACCCGGGTAATACACATTGGACACCGCATCGCTTGCTGCCAGCAGCTCAACCACGGCGCTGGTGTTTTCCTGATGCACGCGCAGACGCGCATCCAGGGTGCGCAGGCCGCGCAGGGTCAGGAAGGCATCGAACGGCGAACCGGTCAGGCCCAGTGCATTGGCCCACCACACCAGCTGCTGATGCACCTCGGCATCACGCGCAATCACCGCACCGCCAACCACGTCACTGTGACCGTTGACGTACTTGGTGGTCGAATGCAGCACCACGTCGGCGCCGAAGGCGATCGGCGTCTGCAGCGCCGGCGACAGGAAGGTGTTGTCGACGACTACCTTGGCACCGGCCTTGTGCGCGGCCTCGATGACGAAACGCAGGTCGGTGATGCGCAGCAGCGGATTGGACGGGGTTTCGATCAGCACCAGCTTCGGCGCCTGCGCCAGCGCATCGGCCAGCGAGCGCGGATCGGTCAGGTCGGCGGTGATCAGCTCGAAGTGCCCCTTCTTGGCCAGCGCATTGAACAGGCGCCAGCTGCCGCCGTAGGCATCATGCGGCACCACCAGGTGATCACCCGGCTCCAGCAAGGCATTCAACACCAGATTGATCGCGCCCATACCGGTCGCGGTAATCACCCCGCCGGCACCACCTTCCAGCTCGGCCAATGCTTCGCCAAGCAGGTCGCGGGTCGGGTTGCCGCTGCGGGTGTAGTCGTATTGGCGCTTGTTGCCGAAACCATCGAAGCTGAAGTTGGACGACAGCACGATCGGCGGCGTCACCGCACCGTAGGCGGTATCGCGGTCAATGCCGGCACGCACAGCGGCGGTGGCCCGGCTGCAGGAGATATCGGAAGTGTGGGACAGGCTCATGCGGTTTCTCCAGGCAGGCGTAGGGCAGTGGCGAGGATCGCGTCAATGCGATCGGTTTCTTTGAGGAAGGCGTCGTGTCCGTAAGGCGAGCGCAGCACACGCAGGCTGCCGCGTTGACCCAGGCCTTCGACCAGCGCGACCAGGTCCGACAGCGGCACCAGTCGGTCACCTTCAACCGCGACCACCAGGGTCGGCACGTTGACGGCAGCGGGGTCAACCCGGTGCAGATCGATGGATTCGGACAGGCGCAGATAAGCGTTGACGCGGGTACGGGCCACGTATTGCGCGCCGGCGGCGTCGAGGTAGTCCTCGGCGGCGACGCGCACACGGCCATTGACCACTTCCGGTGGCGCATCAAAGCGCTCGCCAAACTCTTCCGGGGTGCGGTAACTGAGCATGGCGAACTGACGCGCCAGCGCCAGACCATGGCTCTCCGCGCACTGCAGCTGCCCCAACGCGACCGCACGACGCTGCAGCGCGCGCCAGGCCGATGCATACGGGTGCGGGCGGTGCGCACCACTGACCGCGATCAGCTTGTGCAGCCGGCGCGGATGGCGGATGGCCAGCTGCAGGCCAACCAAGGCGCCATAGGAGTAGCCGACGAAGCCATGCAGCTGCTCGATATGCAATGCGTCCAGCAAAGCGGCGATGGCATCGGCCTGATCGGCGGTATCGATGGGCGCATCCAGCTCACCATCAGCGCCGATGAAATCAAAACCAAGCAAGCGACGACACGCCGGATCCAGTGCACGGCCAGTGCCAACCAGGCCCTCGGCCCAGCCTTTTTCGGCATAGCCAGCATTTGCAGCGAGATGACGGTGCGCGGAAATACCGCCGGCGACCAACACCACCGGTGCGCCAGCAGCGCCCACCAGCTCATAGCGCAGGCGCAGCGCTCGCTGACCTGCGTGACGCATACGCAGCTGCACCTCGATCTCGCCACGCACAGAGGCAACGCCGCTGTCGGCACGGTCGATGAGAGCGATGGGGGCAAGCTGGACTGCGGTAGCGGTGGCGAAACTCATGGCGGTATCCGATAAGGAGCGGCCATCGAGCTTTCGCGAAGCTCGTGTTCGCCGTACACGCGGTACGGAACGAACCATCTTTTCGGCAGACACGGAGGTCTCCGCAGGATTTGGCACCAAACGCAGCCGCTTGCGCGTCCGCTGGTTGCCCCGGCTTCAAAGGGCCTGTCCCTCTGCCGGTCTCGATGGTGGCGCTACATTGCCAGCGCCCTCCCGGCATGTCAATCGCTTTATTCGCATAAAGAGATGAATAAGTTTCGAGGGCAACCAAACAGGCACAATCAGACCCTGCCCCAAGGACACCGCACTGTGCCCCGTACCATTCCTGTACTGCTGTCGCTGGCACTGCTGTGCGCCAGCGGCGCCGAAGCAAGTCCAAGCAGTCGCTGGCGTGAAGCCTGGGGACTCCCCGCAGCATCGGCATCTGCCGTAGCGGCATCCAGCTCGGACGCATTCGCCAGCCTGCAGCTGCAGGCACGTGCAGGCGGACGCAGCGCCGTGGTCAGCAACCTGACCGCTGGTCCGGTAGAGGTCCGCCTGCAGGGCGATAGCCGAGCACCGGCCGCCACCGTGCTGGCCGCAGGAGAGAAGCGCAGCCTGTTGTGGCTGGCAGATGATGGCAATCCACTGCGCTTGGCCCTGGACGCGTTTCCTGGCGACCCGGCAGCACAGCCTCAGGATCATCTCTATCTATTGCCACTGCAAATTGCCTCCGTTCGGGTCAGCCAGGCCTTCGCCGGCCACTACAGCCATAGCGATGCGCAGAACCTGTACGCGGTGGATTTCCCCGTGCCCGAAGGCACCTCCGTGCTGGCCGCGCGTTCCGGCCGGGTGATGCAGGTGGTCGACAGCCGCGAGCAAGGCAGCCTGCTGCGCATCCTGCACAGCGACGGCAGCATGGCGCTGTACGCGCACCTACAAACCAGCAGCGCCAACGTCCACCCCGGGCAGAGCGTGACAACCGGGCAGGCAATCGCCCTGTCCGGCAACACCGGCCACAGCAGCGGACCGCACCTGCATTTCGTGGTGCAGGCCAATACCGGGCTGGCGCTGCGCTCGATCCCATTCCGAATGGGCAGTGCGCGCGGCGAGCTGCAGTTTCCCAGACAGGGCCCCTGAACCAGCCAATACCTCACGTGAGGACTTGACAGAACCCAAGTGTATTGATGTATTGATACACATGGACGCAAAAGCACTACATATCGCCCCACAGGCGGCCGAGCCGATCTACCGACAGATCGCTGAACAGCTACGACGAATGATCAGCGCCGGGCAACTGCCAACCGGAACACTGCTGCCTTCCGTGCGCGACGTGGCATCGGCCCATGCAATCAACCCGATGACGGTGTCCCGCGCTTACAGCCAACTGGAAACCGAAGGCCTGTTGGAGCGCCTGCGCGGCAAGGGCATGGCAATCGCCAGTCGCCGCGCCGGGGGCGACAGCCTCAGCCAACGCCTGCAACAGGCCGAGCCATTGCTGCAGGAACTGGCCCGTCATTGTCTGGAACTGGAACTTCCCGCCGGCAGCGTCCTGACGCGGCTGCAGCAACTACTCGAAAAGGAATCGACATGAATGCAATGACCCTACCCGCCGCCACAGTTGACCTGAGCATGCCGTTGCAAGCACACGCGCTGCAGCTGCGCTATGGCAAGCATGCGGTACTGCGCGATGTCAGCCTGCAACTGCCGCGTGGGCAGGTGCTGGGCCTGATCGGCCGCAACGGCGCAGGCAAAAGCAGCCTGATCGGCTGCATGCTCGGCTTGCTGCAGCCGCAATCCGGCCAGGCAATGGTGATGGGCGCCCCCGCGCTCGGCATGGACGATGCACGCAAGATGCGCGTGGCCTATGTCCCGCAGCAGCCGCAGTCGTTCACGTGGATGAAAATCGACCAGTTGTTCGCTTACCTGAGCCAGCTGTACCCCAGCTGGGACCGCAGCTACGCCGATACGCTGCTCAAGCGATGGGAACTGGATCCGCGCCGAAGCATCGCCAAACTATCGCCAGGGCAGGCCCAGCGTCTGGCGCTGATCCGGGCGCTGGCACCACGCCCAGCGCTGCTGGTGCTGGATGAACCTGCATCCGCGCTGGACCCGATCGCGCGCCGCGAGCTGATGCGCGACATCGTCGAACAGGCCATCGACAATGAAGCCACGGTACTGTTTTCCAGCCACATCATCAGCGACCTTGAGCGCGTCGCCTCACACGTTGCCCTGCTCCACCACGGTGAAATCGTGCTCAACCAGCCCTTGGACGAGCTCAAGGAGCGGATCGTGCGCCTGCAGGTGCCAGCCGCTGCCGCTGCCACGTTGCCGCCCCGCCTGCCAGGTGAGCTGCTGCGCCGTCAGCTCAGCGATGGAACGCTCAGCCTGTTGATCGACGATCAGGCGATGCCACGCGAACTCCTGCTGGCAGACGGATTACGTGCAGACCGCATGGGGCTTGAAGACCTGTTCATCGAGATCGCCGAATGAACACCATCGCGCAGACCCGAACCGTGATGCCACCGTGGACAACGCTTGGCACCGTACTTGCAGCCGCCAGCTGGGCAAGCCTCCTGCTTGCCCTCGGTTGGCTACTTGCACTGGCACTACCGCTGCTGGGCACCGGCGCAAGCAAGCCATTCCCCCTGCATCTGACGCTGTGCGCGTGCATGGTGCTGTTCTGGGCGATGCTGAGCGGCGGTCGTTTGATTGGCACCACCTTGCTGGCGTCCCGACTACGACTGCCCAAAATTGCGCAGCAGGCGTTGCGCCAGGCATTGGTAGCCCTGGTACTGGCGGTACTGATACCAACAGCGCTGATGGCCGCTGCTGGCGACACTCATGTTGCACTCAACCTGCTGGTCCTGCTCAACGCCCTGCTGCTCGGCCTGGCCTGGGTCTCCATGCCGCCATGGATCCTCTGGGTATTGCTACCGCTGGGCTATGCGCTGAACTGGCTGTTGGAGCGTACCGATAACACGTGGTCCCAGCTCGGCAATTCCCCGTTATTGAGCCTGACCTGCGCCGCCACGTTCCTGCTGCTGACGATCACCGGTTTCTGCTGGTGGATGCGGCAGCGACCGGCGAGAACACAATGGTCTACCTCGATTGCACAGCTATTGAGTCAGGACCGCCTGAACTGGGGCGTAGACACCTCCGGACATGTCCTGTTCGGCGAAGGCACTCCAGTCGGCAGTGAGCTGCGGCAGCATACCGACCAGGCCCTTTCGATAGCACTTGGTCCCGGCTTTGGTCGCCCCACCGCCAAAAGCTGGCTGCGCGCACAGCTCCCCATCCTCGGCGTGGCCATCCTGTGGCTGCTGCTGAACCGGGAGGACGTCGCCGGCAGTGCGTTGCTGTTCATTCCACTATTGGTGGTGGTCACCGCATTTCCCCCAGTCATGCGACTGCAAACGTTGGTACGCCGCCCCGCACTCGGCCTGCATGAACCAGCCCTGCTGCCAGGCCTCCCACGGCACCCTGCAAACGCCTTGGCCAGCCAACTGGCCCGGCAGATGCTGTTGCGTGCAGCCCCGGCGGTACTGGTGCTGGGAACGACTGCGGCGCTGCTGGGTGCAGGCAAGAATTACTTGCTGGTACTGCTCTGGTGCTGCATCAGCGCTTTGCTCTGGCTGCATGCGACCAGTCTGTTCGCCCTGCAGGGCGGTCTTGGGCGCGCCATGCAGATCGCCTTGATGGTACTGCTGCCCATCGCCTTGGTGACAACGGCGCTCCTGCAACCGACAGCTTCCTGGCTGCTGCCTGCCTGGTCCGTGGCAATGCTGGGGGGTGCACTGGCCTCTGCCTTGGCCGGCCGTTGGCTGGGTAGGCGCCCCCACCCCTGGCTACAGACCTGAACCGATCCGCCCGCGGCCATGCCCATCCGCAGCCGCGGGCGGCGGCAGGTATAATCGCCGGTTCATTCGTTTCTGATGCGCCCGGGCGGGCGCCCCTGCCATGTCCGAAGTCGCCACCGAAGCCGCGCGCCGCCGCACCTTCGCCATCATTTCCCACCCTGACGCGGGTAAGACCACGCTGACCGAAAAGCTGTTGCTGTTCGGGGGCGCGATCCAGATGGCCGGCTCGGTCAAGGGCCGCAAGGCCGCGCGTCACGCCACCTCGGACTGGATGGCGTTGGAGAAGGAACGCGGCATCTCCGTTACTTCCTCGGTGATGCAGTTCCCGTACGAAGACAAGATCATCAACCTGCTCGACACCCCCGGCCATGCCGACTTCGGCGAGGACACCTACCGCGTGCTCACCGCGGTGGACTCGGCGCTGATGGTGATCGACGTGGCCAAGGGCGTGGAAGAGCGGACCATCAAGCTGATGGAAGTCTGCCGCCTGCGCGACACCCCGATCATGACCTTCATCAACAAGCTCGATCGCGAAGGCAAGGAGCCGATCGATCTGCTGGATGAAGTGGAAACCGTGCTCGGCATCCAGTGCGCGCCAGTCACCTGGCCGATCGGCATGGGCACGCGCCTGAAGGGCGTGGTGCACCTGCTCACCGGCGAAGTGCACCTGTACGAACAGGGCCGCAACTTCACCCGTCAGGATTCGACCATCTTCCCGTCGCTGGACTCCCCCGGCCTGGCCGAAAAGATCGGCGAGAAGATGCTGGCCGACCTGCGCGACGAACTGGAACTGGTGCAGGGCGCCAGCCACCCGTTCGACGTCGAAGCCTACCTGGCCGGCAAGCAGACTCCGGTATTCTTCGGCTCGGGCGTCAACAACTTCGGCGTGCAGCCGCTGCTGGACTTCTTCGTCGAGCACGCACCGGCACCGCAGACCCGCGCCACCACCGGCCGCGACATCGCCCCGCAGGAAAACAAGCTGACCGGCTTCGTGTTCAAGATCCAGGCCAACATGGACCCGCAGCACCGCGACCGCGTCGCTTTCATGCGCGTGTGCTCGGGCAAGTTCACCGCTGGCATGAAGACCTTCCATGTGCGGACCGGCAAGGAGATGAAGCTGGCCAACGCACTGACCTTCATGGCCAGCGACCGCGAGATCGCCGCCGAAGCCTGGCCGGGCGATGTGATCGGCATTCACAACCACGGCACCATCTCCATCGGTGACACCTTCACCGAAGGCGAGGCGATCACCTTCACCGGCATCCCCAACTTCGCCCCGGAACTGTTCCGCCGTGCCCGCCTCAAGGACCCGCTCAAGCTCAAGCAGCTGCAGAAGGGCCTGGCCCAGCTGTCCGAGGAAGGTGCTACCCAGTTCTTCCGCCCGCTGATGAGCAACGACCTCATCCTCGGCGCGGTCGGCGTACTGCAGTTCGACGTGGCCGCTTACCGGCTGAAGGACGAGTACGGCGTGGAAGCGGTGTTCGAGCCGGTCTCGGTGATCACCGCGCGCTGGGTGACCTGCAGCAATGCCAAAAAGCTGGAAGAGTTCCGCGAAAAGAACGCCAGCAATCTCAGCATCGATGCAGCCGGCCACCTGGTCTATCTGGCCCCCACCCGGGTCAACCTGCAGCTGGCCCAGGAACGCGCGCCGGACGTGCGTTTCTCCGCCACGCGCGAAGCCGCACACACGGTTTCGGTTTCCTAAGTCTGATGGCGGCGTGCATACGCCGCCGTTCGGGGTGATGATAGCGGGCACCGGGCCTCCCCCCAGCCCGCGCCCTCATTGCCCATGACCGCAACCGTTGCATCAATCCGCGAAGAAGTAGCCAGCGCCCTCACCCATGGTCTGGGCGCAGTCAGTGCACTGGCCGGCGGCGCTGTACTCATCACCCTCGCTGCGATCTATGGCGATGGCTGGCAACTGGCCAGCGCCATTGTTTTTGGCGTAGCGCTATTGCTGCTGTACACCGCCTCCACCCTGTACCACGCCATCCAGCACCCGGTGGCAAAGGGCCGGCTGAAGATCTTCGACCACTGCGCGATCTACGTACTGATCGCCGGCACCTATACCCCATTCACCCTGATCGGCCTGCGCGGCCCCTGGGGTTGGGGAATGTTCACCGCGATCTGGGCGCTGGCCCTGTTTGGCGTGGTGTTCAAACTGTTCTACACCGGCCGTTTCAAGAAGCTCTCCACTGCGATCTACATCGCGATGGGCTGGCTGGTGGTGGTTGCGATCAAGCCGATGTGGAACTCATTGGATGGCTGGACGCTGGGCTGGTTGTTTGCCGGCGGCATCTTCTACACACTGGGCACGGTGTTCTATCACCGCGAGCAACTACCGTATTCGCATGCGATCTGGCATCTGTTCGTCATTGCCGGCAGCGTCTGTCACTTCGTTTCGGTGACCGCGCAGATTCTGTGACGACGTTGCGTGCATTGGCATCAGCGGCATACTGCCTCCCGCAGCAACACGGTCGGCCTGCTTCGAAACAAACCAGCAGAAGATTGTGATTGAGGCCGGTGCCACACCCGTCAGCAGCAACCGGTTACGTACCGGTGATGTACTGCTGCAGCTGACCCAGCTCGCGACGCTGCGCTTCGATCACCGATTTGACCAGGTCACCGATCGAAATCACGCCCACCACTTCATCGCCGTCAACTACAGGCAGATGGCGGATGCGCCGATTGGTCACCAGCTCCAGACACTGCTCCACCGTCACCGACGGTGCAACCGTGACCAGCTCGGCAGTCATGATCTCGCGCACCGGCGTGGTTGCTGAAGATCGGTCCAACAGCACGATCTTGCGTGCGTAGTCGCGCTCGGACAGGATGCCGACAAGCCTGCGGCCGTCCATTACCAGTACCGCGCCGATGCCTTTTTCGGCCATCAGCCGGATCGCCTGCACCACCGCCACATCCGGCGGCACGGCGTGGATCTCAGGGGACTTGGCCCCTAGCAACTGTCGAACGGTCTGCATGGCGTTCTCCTGCGCTGGCGGATGGGGCAGATACTGCCACGTTCCCCGGCTGCCAGGTATCGATCAGGTACAAAGGCCGCTGTTTTGCCTCCATGTACAGCCGCCCCAGGTATTCACCAATCAGGCCCAGCGCGATCAGCTGCACCCCGCCCAGGAACAGGATCACCACCATCATCGTCGGCCAGCCGGCAACCCGGTCGCCATACAGGGCAGCCTTGCCAATCACCCATATCGCAAAGCCAAATGCGCCGGCAGCAGTGAACAGCCCCAGATAGGTCGCCACCCGCAACGGCGCGGTGGAGAAGCTGGTGATGCCTTCCAGCGCGAAGTTCCACAACTTCCAGAAGCCAAACTTGCTGCTGCCCGCCAAACGCGCTTCACGCCGATAAGGCAGCGCGACGCGGTTATAGCCAACCCAGCCAAACAGACCTTTCATGAAACGATGGCGCTCACGCAGCTGTCGCAAGCCCGCCAACGCGCGCGGCGAGAGCAGGCGAAAATCACCGGTATCCGCCGGAATCGGCGTTTTCGACAAACGCCCCATCACCCGGTAGAACGCCGCCGCAGTGAACCGCTTCAACCAGCCGTCACCGCCACGCTCCAAACGCGTGCCATACACATCGTCATAGCCTTGCTGCCATTGCGCTACGAACTGCGGAATCAGCTCCGGCGGATCCTGACCATCGGCATCAAGCAGGATCACAGCACCTTCTTCAACGAAGTCCAGCCCTGCTGTCAATGCGACTTCCTTGCCGAAATTCCGCGACAAGCGCAGCGCCGAAACCCGTGGCTCCTGCGCCGCCAGCTGCTGCATCACTGCCCATGTCGCATCGCTGCTGCCGTCATCGACATACAGAATGCGGCCATCAACATCGCCTTCCAGCGCCTGCAGCTGCGCACACAGGCGCGGATGCAACTGCGGCAACGCCTCCTGCTCGTTGAAAGCGGTGATCAGCAGGGTCAGGCGTTCTGGCGTATTCATTGGCAAAGTCTAACAACAGCCATGAGGTCAATTTCCGTCGTCGACATAGTCTGCCCCACCCAGCTGGCGCGCCTGCCGTTGGATCCAGGCAGCGCGGCGCTGCACATAAGGCCCGGGCTTGGCCGCGTTGTAACGCCGCGGCGACGGCAGCACCGCCGCCAACCTCGCGCTCTCCACCGGACTCAAACGCGAAGCGTCCTTACCCCAATAGGCACGCGATGCCGCCTGCACACCATAGATACCATCGCCAAACTCAGCCACATTGGCGTACATCTCGATGATCCGCTGCTTCGGCCACAGCGCCTCGATCAGCACCGTGTACCAGACCTCCAGACCCTTGCGCAGCCAGCTGCGGCCCTGCCACAGAAACACGTTCTTGGCGGTCTGCTGACTGATGGTACTGGCGCCACGCAGGCGTCCACCGCGCTCGTTGTGCTTGCGCGCCTTTTCAATCGCCTGCAGGTCGAAACCATTGTGGTCCGGGAACCGCTGATCCTCCGCCGCTACCAAAGATATCGGCACACTGCGCGCCATCTGATCCAGGTCACGCCACTGGTAGCGGATGCGGAACTTCCAGTCGCCCTGCGCCAGCGCCTCCATCTGCCGGAACACCATCACCGTGGAAAACGGCGGATCGACGAAGCGCAGCACCAATACCTGCAGTACGCTGAACACGACAAACAGCACCGGCACCCACAGCAAGCGCCGCAACCAGCGCTTCCGGCGCCCCGTCTTTGTCCCTGATTCCTGCTCCACCTTGAGCTCGGCCTGCTCCGCCCCCATTGATATCCACCTTGCAAAACCTTTTGTCCGGCGCATTATCCGGCACCGGCCCCACCTCGCGTAGATCCAGCCCCATGACCGACACCTCCGACCTCCTTGTCCGCTTCCTCCTGCCCGACGCTGGCGTCCGTGGCGTCCATGTCCGGCTGGGCCAGAGCTGGCGCGAAATCCTGTCCCATGGCGACTACCCGGCCGCCGCTACGCGCCTGCTCGGCGAGGCCAGCGTGGCCTCGGCACTGTTTACCGGCCACACCAAAGTGGATGGCCGGCTGTCCATTCAGCTGCGCAGCGGCACCGGCCTGCGCGCATTGTTCAGCGAATGCACCTCGGCCGGCACCCTGCGTGGCATTGTCCAGCTGAACGACGGCGAAGATGCCCCGCCCACCCTGGCAGCGCTTGGCGAGGACGCCCTGCTCGCCATCACCATTGAAAACCCCGGCTTGGACCCGCGTGAACCGCAGCGTTACCAGAGCTTGGTCAACCTGACCGGCGACAACCTGGACGAAGCCTTCGAAGATTACTTCCGTCACTCCGAGCAGCTGCCGACGCGTTTGCTGCTGGCCAGCGACGGCGAGCATGCCGCCGGCCTGCTGCTGCAGAAACTGCCCGGCGACGAAGGCGACAAGGACGGCTGGGTCCGCGCCGGCGCGCTGTTTGACACCCTTGGCCGCGACGAACTGCTGGCCCTGCCAGGCAGTGAACTGCTGCACCGCCTGTTCCATGAGGAGAGCCCGCAGCTGGTTGGCGACAAGGCGCTGAGCTTTGGCTGCTCCTGCTCGCGTGAGCGGGTCAGCGCCATGCTGCAGTCGCTGGGCGAAGAGGAAGCCCGCGCCGCCGCCGAACCCACCGGCCAGGTCGAAGTACGCTGTGAATTCTGTGGTCAGGAATATCACTTCCCATTAGCAGAATTCGGCGTATTGTTCAGTTCCACACCGGCCAACCAGCCAGCTCCCGAGCGGCTGCAATAACGGTCCAACGAGTTACGTTCTGGGGAGGGCGAAGACTTGTTAAGAAACCATAAACCGCATAGGATCGAGAACTCACGCGCCGGGAACTTCCTGGCGCAGACGGGGTCTTACTGAGTCCATGAACGCCTTACTCCGCCTACCGCTAGCCCTGATGATCGCCCTTGGCGTGGTCACGGGCGCACATGCGCAGAGCAAGCCACGTGCTGCGGACAGCACCGTGTTGCCGGTTTGGAACCGCGGTAGCGGCAAGGTCGAAGCCCTGCTCTATCTGGAGCCCACCGGCACCCAGAACGTCGGCGCACGCTGGAATTTCGGCCGTAGTTCGCTGGACGCGGCCTTTGGCCTGTCCTCCGGCGACTCGCTCGGCCTGCTCTGCAATGGCAGCGGCGGCAGCAGCATTGGCGGCCTTGCCAGTCACTGCATGCTTGCCAGCTTGGGCGATGACGACGACAACAACGGTCGTCATATCTCGGCCACCACCGCGTTCAACCGCCCCGGCGGGCGCGTCGGCATCACCGCCGGCACTGGCCGCGACACGCTACCGGCCTGGTTGTCGAACGGCAGCAAAGCCAGCGCAGCGCGGGTCGAACAGAACGACCTGACCGTTTTCGGGCAGAAGAACATCGGCCGCGAAGGCTTCGTCTCCATCGGCGGCACTTATGCCAAGGCGCGCCTGGTGCCGTTGACCGACGCTGCCCCGGCAGTTGCCGACCAATGGGACAGCAAGAGCCTGAGCGTCGGCGGCGGCTATGGCGCCTTCAGCGCCAATGTAATCGGCCGCGTGGTCGACGCCCCGGGCCACAGCGGCAAATGGGAAGGTCTGGGCCTGGGCATCACTTGGCGCACCCCGTGGAGCGGCCAGCTCACGGTAGGCGCCGAGAACGTGATCACCCGCGGCAAGAACCCGTTCTCACCCCGTAACGAGAGCAATGACGACGGGGCAATCCCGTACGTCCGTTACGAACAAGACCTCTAACTTCTAGTACCTTTACAGCCTGATCCAGAAAGCGCCCTGCATGCCGGGGCGTTTTGCGTTGCAGCAACAGCAACAATTACGGCAGGGCGCTTCGCGCCCTATCTCAAGCCTTGAGAGCTTTGCCCGCCGACCATGCCTCACGTTGCTTGGCTGCCTTGAGGAATCCCGGCAGCCAGGCTTTGCTGAATTGGAGTTAATTTCACAACTTCATTAACCAATCTTTAATTTATTTGCAGTCGCAAGTACTATCGGTCTCAAGCCCATGGTTTTGGATCCGCCTTTCGGACCCACCAGAGGCCATCCCCGCTATACCAAGTCCACTTGGCAGAGAGAGAGAACCCATGATTTGCAAGACCACCAAACTGCGTGATGCAGTTGTACTTGCGCTTGTCGCAAGCGCTGGCACCACCGGTGTCGTTTATGCACAAGACGCTGAAAAGGGTGCAACCAACCTGGACCGCATCCAGGTCACTGGCTCGCGCATCCGCTCGGTTGACGCGGAAACCTCACAGCCGGTTCTGACCCTGACCCGCGAAGCCATCCAGCAGACCGGCCGTACCAGCGTCGCTGACGTTCTGCAGCAGATCGCCACCAACGGCGCTGCCATCAACACCCAGTTCAACAACGGCGGCGACGGTTCTTCCGGTGTTGACCTGCGCAACCTCGGCTCCTCGCGCACACTGGTGCTGGTCAACGGCCGCCGCTGGGTCTCGGCTCTCGATGGCAGCGTCGATCTGAACACCATCCCGTCGGCCATGGTCGAGCGCATCGAAGTCCTGAAGGACGGCGCCTCCTCGATCTACGGTTCGGACGCCATCGCTGGCGTGGTCAACATCATCACCCGTGATGATTTCACTGGCGGCGAAGCCCATGTCTACGCTGGCCAGTTCAGCAAGGGCGACGGCGAGCGCGAAGGCTACGACCTGACCCTGGGTACCAGCAGCGACCGTGGCAACCTGGTGTTCGGCGCCAGCTACGTCAAGGAAAAGGCTGTCATGGCCGGCGCACGCAAGATCTCGCACGATCCGGTTTATAGCTTGGGCTTGAGCCAGTACAGCGGCCAGACCGCCGACGGCGGCATCTGGGACCTTACTGTCGATGGTGTTGCAACCGGTGATTCCGATTACTGGAACTCGATCGCAGGTAGCGCCGACGAGGCCACTGCAGAACGTGCTGGCATCAGGCGCCTGGTTGTCAACAAAGGCGCAGATGGCCGCAACCTCGCCAACTACCACGCCTACGGCAACGCGGACAAGTACAACTACGCCGCTGACAACTATCTGCGCACCCCGCAGGAACGCAAGTCGATCTATATCCAGGGTCGCTACGACCTGACCGACTCGATCGCACTGCGCACCGATGCACTGTACAACCAGCGCAACTCGGCCCAGCAGCTGGCGGGCTACCCGTTGAGCGCAGGCAGCTACTTGGGCGGTGACCAGGGCCTGTCCGCAGACAGCTATTACAACCCGACCAAGGGCACCGCCAACGCACGTGAACTGAACTGGAACCGCCGCCTGGTTGAACAGGAACGCTTCTATGAGCAGGACGTCAAGACCCTGCATTGGTACGGCGGCCTGGAAGGTTCATTCCAGTTTGCCGACCGTTACTTCAACTGGGACGCAGGCCTGAGCTACAACTCGAACGACCAGATCGATACCCAGGTCGGCGATATCAACATGGCAAACATGTACAAGGCCACCGGCGCCTCGTTCATGGATACCGATGGCGTCGTCAAGTGCGGCGCCCCGGGTGCGGTGATCGACGGCTGCGTACCGTTCAATCCGCTGTCCAGCGCCGGCACCATGCCGAAGGAAATGCTGGACTACATCCTGTTCACCGCCAAGGACAAGTACCAGAACAAGAGCAAGAGCTTCACCGCCAACCTGGCCGGCGACATCGTCGAGCTGCCCGGCGGCATGCTGGGCTTTGCAGCAGGTTACGAGCACCGCAAAGAGTCCGGCTACGACCTGCCGGACGCCTTCGTCTCGGCCGGCATGAGCTCGGGCAATGCCCGTCAGCCGACCAGTGGTGGCTACAGCCTCAACGACATGTACCTGGAGCTGGCAATCCCGCTGTTGAAGGACCTGCCGGGCGCTGAAGTACTGGAGTTCAGCGTGGCCACGCGCTACTCCGACTACAGCAACTTCGGTAACACCCTGAACAGCAAGTTCGGCTTCAAGTGGAAGCCGTACGCTGATCTGCTGGTCCGCGGTAACTGGGCCGAAGGCTTCCGCGCTCCGTCGATCTCCAACCTGTTTGGTGGCGCCGGTGCATCGTATGAAGGCTACGGCGACCCGTGCTCCAGCGACAGCCCGTTCATCAGCACTGCAGCTGTGGCACAGCGTTGCGCTGCCGCAGGCATTCCGGCCAGCTACACCCAGCGCGAGTCCTATGGCGACCAGACTGCGTGGCCCTTCGACCTGGTTTCCAACAAGGAACTGACCCCAGAAACCTCGACCTCCAAAACCTTGGGCTTGGTTTTCAGCCCAAGCTTCCTGAAGGGCTTCGATGTGTCGCTGGACTGGTGGCAGATCAACATCAAGAACGTGATCAGCCGCCCACAAGCTACGTATATGCTTGACCAGTGCTACGTGGAAGGGAACAACAGCTGGTGCAACATCGTCAATGCAGGCCTGACCCGCAACGCGCTGGGCCAGATTACCTACATGCGCCTGGGCCTGCAGAACTTGGGTGAGACGGAAGTGGAAGGTTTCGACCTGACCATGCGTTATTCACTGCCCGACACTCGCTTCGGTGCCTTCTCCTTCATCTGGGACAGCACCTACATGTCGTCCTACCGCACCAAGGCCACCCCGGAATCAGACTGGGATGCCTCGGAAGTTGGCACCTATGTCAAGGACACACCGGTCTGGCGCATCCGTTCCAACCTGACCGCGAACTGGACCTACGGCGATTTCGGCCTGACCTGGACCACGCGTTACTTCTCCAGCCTGGTCGAGAACTGCAAGTACCCGACGGTAGCAGCACTGTGCAGCGACCCGAATCGCGTTACTGCCAGTGGCAAAGATCCGCAGAACAAGCTGGCCGCGACCACTTATCACGACCTGCAGGCGCGCTACAACGTGCCGTGGAATGCAACCGTGTCGGTGGGCGTGAACAACGTGTTCGCGAAGGAACCGCCGGTGGCTACCCAGGCGTTCGCCAACAACTTCGACTACCAGTACGACACCCCGGGGCGCTACTACTACATGGAGTACCGTCAGCGCTTCTGATCGTAGTCTGATCGGTTGAAACAGAACGGCCCGGGATTCCCGGGCCGTTTTCTTTTTGTGTTGCCAAGGGCTGCGCCAGCTTGACCGGATCCCGACCAACTCAATCGTTCGCCACTGATCGCATGATCAGCTGCTTGCCATGGACATCGGATCCGCACCGACTTGGCTGCGGGTAACGCCAGGGGCATTCGGAGCCACCGTTGTACGCGGGAGGAACCTCACCGCAAAAGAAAAGGCCGCATCACTGCGGCCCTGCACGCTCATTCGCAGTCGATCAACTCAGCCATTCGGAATCAACGTCTCGATCACATGCTCGACATAGGCCTCGAAATCTTCGCGGGCCTGCTTGGGCTGCTGCAGCTGCAACGACAGCTGCAGGAAGCCGACGTAAGCCGCATAGGCCAGTCGTGCGCGATGACGCGCGTCGGTGGAACTCAGACCGGCCTGTCGGAACGAGGCGATCAGGTATTCCATGCGCCGCTGCGAGACGCGGTCGATGACCGGTCGCACCATCGGATTGTCCAAGGCCTTGAGCAGCTCGCTGTAAATCACGTGCGGGGTGACTTCGTGGGCGACCAGTTGAAACAGCGCGCGTAGCCGCGTACGCGGATCGGGCACCTCTTCCAGGCTGCCGAATACCTGCTGCTGCTCAACAACTTCCCAGCGCTCCAAAGCCGCTTGCAACAGCGCGTCGCGCGAGGGGAAATGCCAGTAGAAGCTACCCTTGGTCACGCCGAGGCGACGCGCCAGTGGCTCGACTGCGACTGCGCCTACACCCTGTTCAGCGATCAAATCCAAGGCCGCTTGCGCCCAGTCATCCGCGCTCAGGCGGCTGTTCCGCGTGCCGCGGGACTCGGTGCTGGAAACTGAAGAATCGTTCATGGGCAGATTTAACCATACGGCGGGGACTGGTTGCAGTATGTAGACAACAAAAAACCGGACAATCTGGCAAATAAATGATCAGGCAAAGCGCCCTCGCCCTTCCCAGTCA
Organism: Stenotrophomonas sp. STEN035; assembly: GCF_056759935.1. Classification (NCBI taxonomy): domain Bacteria; kingdom Pseudomonadati; phylum Pseudomonadota; class Gammaproteobacteria; order Lysobacterales; family Lysobacteraceae; genus Stenotrophomonas; species Stenotrophomonas sp. STEN035. Next base: position 69,285 of record NZ_JBRRDY010000001.1, on the reverse strand, counting down.
GCATTTCCATACTCATAGGTATTGACAGTCATTCAGGCCATTCCATACCATCAGGTATGGTTACGCCAACCCCCATCTCTGTATCCACTGAAGATCTCCGTCTGGAAGGTGCGCATGGCGCTGGCCTTGGCGCGTCCAGAACCAGCGGAAAACAGCCTTGCATCCTGTTCGCACATGGCTTTGGCCAGACCCGCGGCGCATGGACTGCAACTGCCGACGCACTCAATGCCGAAGGCCACTCCACGCTCAGCTATGACGCGCGCGGCCACGGCGATTCGGACTGGAATGCCAGCGATCTGCCCTACCACGGCGATCAGTTCACCGATGACCTGATCGTGGTCGCCGGAGAGCTGCCGCGGCCGCCGGTATTGGTCGCAGCTTCCATGGGTGGCCTGTTCGGGCTGATGGCCGAAGCGCGCTGGCCGGGCCTGTTCTCGGCAATGGTGCTGGTGGACATCACCCCGCGCTGGGAAACCAGCGGTGTGGAGCGCATTCTTGCCTTCATGAGCGCGCACCCGGACGGTTTCGCCTCGCTGCAGGCCGCTGCCGACACCATCTCCGCCTACATGCCGCACCGCCCGCGCAAGAGTGAAGAATCGCTGCGTGCGCTGTTGCGCCCAAGCAAGGACGGCCGCTGGAATTGGCATTGGGACCCGCGCCTGGTCAACGAACTGGCACGCGACAGCGAGCAACATCAAGGCGTGATTGCCGACGCCGCGCGACAAGTGCAATGCCCGCTGCTGCTGGTCAGCGGTGGCCGCAGTGATCTGGTCTCGCCGCAGACCGTTGAAGAATTCATGGCGCTGGTGCCACACGCACAGCATGTCCATCTGCCCCACGCCACCCACATGGTGGCCGGCGATGACAACAACGCGTTTACCGCCGCTGTGTTGAACTATCTGGACGCACTGCCTTCCGCAGCGTCCGCCCGAACCGAGCACGTTACCGGAGCACGTCCATGAGCATCGTCGTACCTTTCCTGGCCCTGCTGCTTGCAGGTGCCTTTGTTGCCTACCACCGCATGCGCCTGGTCGTATGGACGGTCATCAGTGTGGTGGCCCTGGCCATCTGCTGGTTTGCCGGCGTCAACCAGACCGCGATCATCGTCGCCGCCGCCATCGTTGCACTGATCTGCGTGCCGGTGCTGCTGCCGTTCCTGCGCAAACCGCTGATCACCGCACCGTTCATGGGTGTGTTCCGCAAGGTGCTGCCGCCGCTGTCCAAGACCGAGCGCATTGCCCTGGAAACCGGCTCGGTAGGTTTTGAAGGCGAGCTGTTCACCGGCGACCCGGACTGGAACATCCTGCTCAACTATCCCAAGCCGCAGCTCACCGCCGAAGAACAGGCCTTCCTGGATGGCCCGGTGGAAGAACTGTGCAAGATGGTCAATGACTTCGAGATCACCCACGTCTACGCGGATCTGCCGCCGGACATGTGGGAGTTCATCAAGAAGAACAAGTTCTTCGGCATGATCATTCCGAAGGAATACGGCGGCCTGGGCTTCAGCGCACTGGCCCACCACAAGGTGATCCAGAAGCTGGCCTCGGTATCGAGCGTGGTGAGTTCCACCGTCGGCGTGCCCAACTCGCTTGGTCCGGGCGAACTGCTCAACCACTACGGTACGCAGGAACAGAAGGATTACTACCTGCCGCGTCTGGCCATCGGCCAGGAAGTGCCCTGCTTCGGCCTGACCGGTCCGTTCGCCGGCTCCGATGCCACCTCCATCCCCGACTTCGGCATCGTCTGCAAGGGCATGTGGAAGGGCGAGGAAGTGCTGGGCCTGAAGCTGACCTTCGACAAGCGCTACATCACCCTGGCACCGGTCGCGACCCTGATCGGCATGGCGTTCCGCATGTACGACCCGGATGGCCTGCTCGGCGATACCAAGGACATCGGCATCACCCTGGCCCTGCTGCCGCGTGACACCGATGGCGTGGAGATCGGCCGCCGCCACTTCCCGCTGAACTCCACCTTCCAGAACGGCCCGATCCGCGGCAAGGACGTGTTCATCCCGATGAGCCAGCTGATCGGCGGCGCCGAGAAGCGCGGCTTGGGCTGGAACATGCTCAACGAGTGCCTGGCCGTTGGCCGCTCCATCACCCTGCCCTCCACCGCTTCGGGCGGCGTCAAGGCGGGCGCAGTGGTGACCGGTGCCTATGCACGCATCCGCAAGCAGTTCGGCCTATCGGTCGGTCGCTTCGAAGGCGTGGAAGAAGCATTGGCGCGCATCGGCGGCAAGGCTTACAAGATCAGCGCGCTCTCGCAGGCAACCGCAGCTGCGGTCGACCGTGGCGACGTGCCGTCGGTACCGTCGGCGATTGCCAAGTACCACTGCACCAACATGAGCCGCGAAGTCATTTCCGACGTGATGGACGTGATCGGCGGCAAGGGCATCATCCTCGGGCCGCGCAACTTTGCCGGCCGCAGCTGGCAGGCCGCACCGATCGCCATCACGGTGGAAGGTGCCAACATCATGACCCGCTCGCTGCTGATCTTCGGCCAGGGCGCCATCCTCTGCCACCCGTGGGTGCTGAAGGAAATGAAGGCTGCGCAGGATGAAGACCGCAAGGCTGGCCTGCGCGAGTTCGACCAGGCGCTGTTCGGCCATGTCCGCTTCGGCATCTCCAACGCCGTGCGTTCGCTGTGGTTCGGCCTGACCGGTGCGCGTTTCGGTGCCGCCCCGGGCGACGCCTATACCCGCCGCTACTTCCGCAAGCTGGACCGCTACTCGGCCAACCTGGCGCTGATGGCCGACATCTCGATGATGACGCTCGGCGGCAAGCTCAAGTTCAAGGAATCGCTGTCTGGTCGTCTGGGTGATGTGCTCAGCCACATCTACATGACCAGCGCCATGCTCAAGCGCTACCACGACGAAGGCGCACCGAGCGCTGACCAGCCGCTGCTGGCCTGGGCCTTCCACGACAGTGTGCACAAGATCGAAGAGTCGCTGTCGGCTGCCCTGCGCAACTTCCCGATCCGTCCGATCGGCTGGCTGATGTGGGCACTGATCTTCCCGTTCGGCCGTCGCGCCGAGGCCCCGGGCGATCGCCTGAGCCGCCGCGTTGCGGCAACGCTGATGGCCCCGGGCGAGGCACGTGATCGTCTGGCCCAGGGCGTGTTCCTGACCCCGTGCGAGAACAACCCGGGCGGCCGCATCAACAGCTACCTGTCCAAGGCGATCATGGCCGAGCCGGTGGAACGCAAGTTCATCAAGGCGCTGAAGACCAAGGGCATCGAAGCGCTGACCTTCGCCACCCAGCTGGATGAAGCTGTAGCCGAGGGCGTGATCACCCAGGACGAGCGCAAGCTGCTGGAAGAGCTGCGCGAGATCACCATGGATACCATCACCGTGGACGACTTCGAGCCGCACGAACTGCGTTCGGCTGGCTACTACGACCTGCCGGGCAAGCAGCGCCCGCAGCCGCAGCAGGCCGCGTAAGCCAATCCACATGCAATACCGACGGCGGGCCTTGTGCCCGCCGTTTTCATATCAGGACACCATGCCATGACTGCGCCCTTGCTCTCGCTATACCGTCGTTTTACCCGCTGGCCCGCCGGCAACTGGCTGTTCTCACGCGCGGTCTGCTTCAAGGCGCCCTATTTCGCCAGCATCTCGCCGCGGATCACCGCACTGGAGCCGGGTCGTTGCGAAGGCGTGATCCGCCAGCGTCGCCGCATCAGCAACCATATCGGCACGGTGCATGCGATCGCGATGTGCAATCTTGCCGAGCTGGTCGGCGGCGTGATGGTGGATGCCAGCCTGCCCGCTGACATGCGCTGGATCCCCAAGGGCATGGAAGTGAAGTACCAGGCCAAGGCGTTGGGTGTGTTGAAGGCGGTGGCAACCCCGCAGCAGCCCATCATCAGTGCCGAGCACGGCTATGACCTGCCGGTGCAGGTCAGTGTCACCGATGCCGCCGGTACCGAGGTATTCCAGGCCATCATCGCGATGTGGGTATCACCACGTCCCAGCCGCAGCGGAGGCTAGCGCATGCAGACCGCGGAATGGATGCTGCGTATTGGCGGACTGCACTGTCTGGGCTTTGCCCTGTTCCACCTCGCGTTCTGGCGCTTGTTCGGCTGGAAACACGAGCTGGCAAAGCTCAGCGCAGCCAACCGCGCGATCATGCAGATCCTCAACCTGCGCCTGATCTATGTGTTTGTGGGAATGGCCGTACTGTCGCTGGCGTTCACCCGCGAACTGCTCGATACCCGGCTGGGGCACGTGGTGTTGGCGTTCATGGCCGTGTTCTGGCTGGGCCGCAGCATCGAGCAATTCGTTTTCCTGCGCATCAATGACTGGCGCGTGCACCTGCTGACCGCCTTGTTCGTGCTGGGCGCGGTGCTGTATGCAGTACCGTTGTGGCTGGGATTCTCGCTCTACATCAGCCGTTGATCACCAGCGATGCCCCGTAGTGCCGAGCCATGCTCGGCAGGGGGCTTTACGGGCAATGCCTCTGCCGAGCATGGCTCGGCACTAGAGCGCGCGTAGCAGCAGCGCCACAATAGCCGGTACGGCCTGCACGTAGAAGATCCGCGGGCTGACGCTGTATGCGCCGTAGGCACCGGCCACTACCACACAGACCAACGAGAACGTCACCAGCACCGGCTGCGCCAGCACCAGCCCGGTGATGATGCCGGCAGCGAGGAAGCCGTTGTACAGGCCCTGGTTTGCCGCCAGCACCCGCGTCGCCTGTGCCTTCTCTGGCGTATTGCGGAAGATCTTCAAGCCCTGTGGCTCGGTCCACAGGAACATTTCCAACACCAGGAAATACACGTGCAACGCTGCCACCAGCAGCGTCACCACCATCGCAATCACGCCCAATACGCTCATCGTCATCTCATCCTCGCAGTACGGCGGCAAGCCCGCCGCAGGGAATCACTCAGCGATCCTGCGGCAGCTTCTTCTCTTCGCGCAAGACACCCAGCGCCGACAGCGTCATGAACACCGCCACCGCGGCACCGCCGACGAATACCGCCTGCGAACCAAGCAAGGACAGACCCTTGTGCACCCAGGCAAACGTCAGATCACCACCACGGTAAACCACGGTATCGATCGCCGCACCAGCCTTGTAGCGCCACTGTCTATCTACCCGCGTGTAGATCGTCTCGCGCGCCGGTTTGCCCAGTGAGAACTCACTGGCTCGGGTCAGCACCTGGATCACCGCCACCATTACCGGCAACGGTGAGGCTGCTGCTATCGAAAAACCGATGATGATCGCAATGCCCGGAATCAACAGCGCCGGCGCCACGCCATAACGCGATAGCAACCAGCGGGTCAGGCCCAGCTGGATCAGCAGGGTCAGTGCATTGACCGCCAGATCGATGCGCGAATAGAACGCTGTGCTTGCCGCTGGGTCGGTGATCAGGCGGCGCACGATAGCCGCCTGCTCGTTGTACAACATGGTGCCCACGCCTACCCCGAACAGCACCATCAAGGCCAGCCAGCGCAGTAGCGGCTCACGTGCGATGAGCTTCAGTCCATCGAACACGCTGCCACCCATCGGCTGCTCGCCATCGGCCAATTGCTGTTCGCGTTCGCGCTGCACCGCCCATGGCCGCAACTTCCAGATGCAGAACAGGCAGATCGACAGGAAGCCGGCCGAGACCATCATCAGGTTGGCAATACCCACGCGCTGCACCAGCGAGCTGGTGATGATCGGCCCCAGGAATGCGCCAACCGTGCCGGCCGCACCGATATAGCCGTAGAACGCACGCGCCTGCACGTTGGAGAACACGTCGGCCATGAAGCTCCAGAACACCGCCACCGCGAACAGGTTGAAGACGGTCGTCCAGAAAAAGAATGCCGCCCCACGCCCAGAGACGCCGGCATTGAACATCACGTAGAACAGGAACAGGGTAATGATGAAGAAGCCATACACCAGCGGCAGGAACACCCGTCGCGGATAGCGGCTGACCAGCCAGCCGTACAGCGGTTGCAGCACCAGCATGATCAGAAACACACAGGAGAACAGGAACTGCAGGGTGAAGTCCTTCAGCGGCATGCCATGGGCCGCGAACCAGGCGATCAACCCGGGCGGGAACAAGGCTTCCATGTCCGCCGAGGCCGCCATAGCCTCACGCACCGGGCGCAACACGTAGTAGCCGCTGAGCAGGCAGAAGAAGTACAGGAACGACCACCACAGCGGTGGCGAGCCACGCAGCGCTTGCAGCAAGCGCGACACGGCACCAGTCCCGCGCGAAACGGTCATACGGCACCCCGGCGCAGCAGGTGGCGAGAGGACGGCGGCATCGGGGAACTCCGGTGGGACTCGGCAGAGCGCGTACGTTATCTAATGCACTGCAACATCGCCAGTGCGGCAGGGTTTACCCCGGCACAACGCGCCGTTCTATCCTGAGGGACTCGGGAGGGAGAAGGCTGTGAGCGGAGCTGGGAAGGAATTCGACTACATCATCGTCGGCGCCGGCTCGGCCGGCTGCGTCCTGGCCAACCGACTCAGCGCCGACCCACAGTTGCGTGTGCTGCTGATCGAGGCAGGGCCGCGCGATTGGCACCCTTTCATCCATATGCCGGCGGGCATCGCCCGGCTGGTCAACAACCGCCAAGTCAACTGGAGCTACGACACCGAACCGGAGCCGGCCTTGGGCAACCGCCGCTTGTGGTGGCCACGCGGCAAGGTGCTGGGTGGCTCCAGCTCGATCAATGCCATGTGCTATGTGCGCGGCGTGCCCGGCGACTACGATCGCTGGGCAGCGGCCGGTGCCAGCAGTTGGAACTGGGACAGCGTGCTGCCGTGGTTCCGCCTCAGCGAAGGCAATGCGCGCGGCGCCGATGCACTGCATGGCGCCGACGGTCCGCTGCAGGTAGCCGACCTGCGCTACGTCAATCCACTCAGCCACGCCTTCATCGCCGCCGGGCAGCAGGCTGGCCATGCACACAACAACGACTTCAACGGTCCTCGCCACGAAGGCGTAGGCCTGTATCAGGTAACGCAGAAGGATGGCGCGCGTTGCTCCTCAGCGGCCGCCTATCTCACCCCAGTGCGTTCGCGCAGCAATCTGCAGGTGATCACCGGTGCATTGGTGGAACGGCTGCAGATCGACGCTGGTCGCGCTACCGGCGTGCACCTACGCGTGGGCGGCCAGCGTCAGCAGTATCATGCGGCCGCAGAAGTGCTGCTCAGCGCCGGTGCGATCAACTCTCCGCAGCTGCTGATGCTGTCCGGCATTGGCCCGGCCGATGCGCTGCGCGCGCAGGGAATCGACGTTCAGCTCGACCAACCCAGCGTTGGTGCCAACCTGCAGGACCATCTGGATATCTGCACGCTGTACCGCAGCGTGCCCGGCGTCAGCTACGACCGCGCCAGCGAGATCATGATCGGGCTCAACTACTTCCTGCGCGGCCATCGGGGCGCGGGCAGCAGCAATGTGGCCGAAGCCGGCGGCTTCGTTCGTTCGCGTTTCGCACCGGACGAACGCGCCGACATCCAGTTCCATTTCGTCCCGGCGATGCTGGACAACCACGGCCGCAATCGCCTGCCCGGCGACGGCTATACCCTGCACGCCTGCTACCTGCATCCGCGCAGCCGCGGCCGCATTGGTCTGACCAGCGCCGACCCGGCTGTACCAGCGCGCATCCAGGCCAACTACCTGAGCGACGCCGAAGGCTTCGACTTGAAGATGATGATCGAAGCTGCGCGCCTGAGCCGCGACATCCTGCAGCAGCCGGCATTTGCGCCGTGGCGCAAGACGCCGCTGCTCCCAGCTGATGAGAACCTGGATGACGCCGGGTTGGAAGCCTTCATCCGCGCCAAGGCCGAGACCATCTACCACCCGATCGGCACCTGCCGCATGGGCAGCGATGACGCGGCCGTGGTCGACCCACAGCTGCGGGTGCGAGGTATCGACGGATTGCGGGTGATCGATGCCTCGGTGATGCCCACCCTGGTCAGCGGCAACACCAATGCACCGACCATCATGATTGCGGAGCGGGCGGCGAGTTTGATGCTGGGGTGAGGCCCAATCCTTTAAAGCTTGGAACTAAATCAATCATCCCAAGGAGCATTGGTGCCGACTTGTCGGACAGAAGCAAGCAAAGGCCAAAGCACACCCCTCCCCAGCCCTCCCCTTCGCTATGCGAAAGGGAGGGAGACAAGCGGCTCACGCCACCTGCAGCATCGCTGGTAGGGGGCAATGCAAGGTGGCGCAGATGGTACGCAGCAGTTCGGCTTCGGCTACGTTGACGCGCTGGTTGTGACTGACGGTCGCGGTCACCGCTTCCACCAGCAATTGCTTGGCCAACGGGTCCATCGAATCCAACGGTGCCCAAACCGCATCAAGTGCCAGCACCCCGTTCGCCGGCGGCGCATACGGCAGATGATCCTGCGGCAGGATGCGCTGCAGCCCGGCCAGGTAGGCGCGACGCGCAGCCGCTTCGTCGCCGGGATTGCCGGCACGCGCCACCACCGACAACAAGATGGCGAACTCCCGCTGCACGCCACTGGCTTTGCGGCGACCGAAATGCAGATGACGTGACGGGCCCAAGGCTGCCTGCACCTGCACCAGCAACAAGCGCGACAGGCAGTATTCGAACAATGAGATGCGCCCGTCCGCATGGGTCAGTGCGTCAATGCAACGCATGAACGCAGTCAGCTGCGGGCGCGGCAGGCTGCGCAGGGTCGGGAATGCCAAGGCCGCCAGCGGCAGCCGCAGTGCCGCGTGCAAGTCACGCAAAGGGCCTGCCGCGATGCTCAGCACGCTATCGGCCATTGGCTCGCCCAGTTGCTCGCGTACCGCCTCGCGTTGCCGCGCGGCGACCGATGCATCGGCGTCCAGCAACATCGCCAGCAACAAAGGCTGCGCCGCGCCACGATCGCCAGCCAATGCCCGCAATGGCGGCGGCAGACTGCCTGCCAGCCGTACCGCCTGCCGGTAATCGTCGTCGGCAGGCGTCGCCACCTGCGCTGCCACCAACGCTGGATCAACCGCCATCTGCTGCATGCCCGGCAACGGCGGCAGCAGCGCATCCACGCTGGCCGCATCGCGCCCCGCCAGACCCAAGGCGCGATCTTCGGCCAGGCCATCGGGCGACGCACTGAACCAGTTGCCGCGCAGCGTCTGCAGCTGCTCGGCACGGAACGATGGCTCCAATCGTTGGATCCGCTCAACCAGCGGCGGATGGGTAGCGAACCAGCTGGACAGACGCAAGCCCTCGCCAAACAGCATATGGCTGACTTCCTCGGCACCGGCACGGTCGGCCAGATGCGAGCCGTCGTCGAGCCCGCCGATCTTCTTCAAGGCGCCGGCAAGGCCTTGCGTCTGGCGGGTGAACTGCACCGCCGAGGCATCGGCAAGTATCTCGCGCTGGCGCGATACCGCCGCCTTGATCAGCCGCCCGAAAAGCACACCGATGCTGCCGATGGCGATGCCAGCCAAGCCAACCAGCATCAGCAGGAACACCGGCCCGACACTGCGACCGAAGCGCACGCGGCTGCCGCCGCCCATGTGCAGCAGCACACGCTTGCCTATCACGCTGAGCATCAGGATGCCGAACAGCACGCCCATCAAGCGGATGTTCAAGCGCATATCGCCGTTGAGGATGTGACTGAACTCGTGCGCGATCACGCCTTGCAGCTCGTCGCGGTTGAGCCGCTGCAAGCTGCCGCGGGTGACCGCAATGGTCGCGTCGGCAGGCGAATAGCCGGCGGCGAAAGCATTGATACCTGCCTCCTGCTCCAACACATACAGCCGCGGCATCGGCACGCCGGAGGCAATGGCGATTTCCTCCACCACGTTGCGTAACCGCCGCAACGCCGGATCGCGGGTATCGGCCGGCACTTCGGTGCCGCCCATCTGCACGGCCACCACCTCACCGCCACCGCGCAGCGAGCTGATCCGGTACAGCGAGGCCAGCCCGATCACCGCCAGGGTCAACGCGCTGCTCCACAACACGCCACGCACGCTGCCGGTGCCGAACCACACCAGCACGTCCACCATCAGCACGATTGCCAGCACCGCCAGTGCAAACAGCAGCACCAGCCGCCCGGAGCTACGCCGGGCCTGGGCCTGGTGTTCGAAGAAATTCATCCCGCGCCCCTGTTACGCCTGCGCCAGATTCAGAACTGCACCTTGGGCGCCTCGCGCACCTGCTCGCGCTTCTCCAGCGGAATATCCAGCAGCGCAGCCGTGGCGAAATTGAACATGTCGGCAAATACATTGGCCGGGAAGGTCTCGCGCCGATTGTTGTAGCCCATCACCGCATCGTTGTACGCCTGCCGCGCGAAGGCAACCTTGTTCTCGGTGCTGGAGAGCTCTTCGCTGAGCTGCATCATGTTCTGGTTGGCCTTCAGCTCCGGGTAGGCCTCGGCCACTGCCATCAGCCTGCCCAGCACGCCATTCAATTGCCCCTGCGAGGCCGCCAGCTGCGCCATCGCCGCCGGATCGCCCGGATCGGCCTTGGCCGCAGCCAAACCTGACTGCGCCGCGCTGCGCGCTGCGATAACCGCTTCCAGGGTCTGCCGCTCGTGGCCCATATAGGCCTTGGCCGTCTCCACCAGGTTGGGAATCAGGTCAAAACGCCGCTGCAACTGCACATCGATCTGCGCAAATGCATTCTTATAGGCGTTACGTGAACGCACCAGCCCGTTATAGATCCCGACACCCACCGCCACAACTGCGACAACCACCACAAGAAAGACCAGCAATATCAACGCGATGCCCATTCATTCTCTCCCCGTTTGTGCAATGGTGAAAAGCGGCGCTAGAATCGCCCACAGCAGTAGCTTACAGGCACCGATCACGATGAAAGACACGAGCAAGCGCCGGCACATTCGCCCGGTGGCATCGGGATTGCTGGGGGTGTTGATGCCCTTCGCATTGTCGTCTACCGCGCAGACTCCCACCCCCACCACCCTGCCTGCCGACGCATCGGCTGCTGCAGCGATGCCGGTGAACCTGGAGAACGCGCCCACACAATCGCCGACGCAGCCGATGCCGTATCGCACTGCGCTGCGCCCGGATCAGGTGCAACCGCTGCCGGCTGACTTCAATGTCGCCGCCATCGAATCACTGGCCGAGCAGCTGACCTACGGCAACCGCGTCCCCGGCATGGCCATGGCCATCGTCCAGAACGGCCGCGTGCTGTCGGCACGCGGCTATGGCGTTACCGATATCAGCAACCCGCAGGAAGTGGACGCACATACCGTGTTCCGCCTGGCGTCGCTGTCCAAGGCCTTCGCCGGCACCATGGCCGGCCTGCTGGTCAACGATGGCACCCTGCGCTGGGACAGCAAGGTCATCGACTACGTGCCCGGCTTCCGCCTGGCCACGCCCGAAGCAACTGACAAACTGACCGTGGCCGATGTACTGAGCCAACGCGTCGGTCTCACCAGCAATGCCTATGACCGCGATGTCGAGGCCAACGCCGACTATTACTCGCTGACCCAGAAGCTGGCCACCGCGCCGCTGAAATGCGCGCCTGGTGATTGCTACTCCTATCAGAACGTCGCCTTCAGCCTGGTCGGCGATGTGGTGTTTGCGGCCTCGGGCAGCTTCTACGAGCAGGCCGTCGAGAAGCGCATCCTCAAGCCGTTGGGCATGAACGATGCCAGCCTCGGCCTGGCCGGTATCCAGGCCAGCTCACGCTGGGCGCGTCCGCACGTGCGCAGCCGCAACGGCTGGGTGTCGCTGACGCCCAAGCCCACTTACTACCGTGTCGCACCGGCTGCCGGCGTCAACGCAAGTGCCAGCGACATGGCGCAGTGGCTGCTGGCACACACCGGCCACCGTCCGGATGTATTGCCGGCACCGTTGCTGGCAACGCTGCATGCGCCGCTGGTCAATACGCCCGGTGAAATGCGCTCGGGCTGGCGTCACCAGCGCCTGGATTCGGCTGGCTATGCACTGGGTTGGCGCGTATTCGATTACTCCGGTCACCAGGTGGTCTTCCACGCCGGCGCGGTGCAGGGCTATCGCGGCCTGGTCGCGCTGCTGCCGGAACGTGACCTTGGCATCGCCATCATGTGGAACGGCGAAAGCAGCCTGCCCAGCGGCATGATGCCAACCATCCTTGATCGCGCCATCGGCCTGCCGACGCAGCGCTGGCTGGACGTGGACACCGACTTTGGCAGCGACAACCTTATGGCTGAAGATGCGGCTCCGGCACGCGGCGGCAAGAAGGGCGCGTCTTCTGATCGTGCGGTGGCATCGCCGCGCTGAGCTGCGTTGCGATCTCCAGCAGTATCCGAAAGGCGGCCGATGGCCGCCTTTTTCTCTACTCGGTAGCATCGCCTTCGGCAGGAGCCAGCGCCGGTAGATCGGATGCACGTCAGCTTCGCGGCTGACGCCGCTCCTACAAAGACCGGGGTCACCTGTAGTGCCGAGCCATGCTCGGCAGGGCTTCATCCGCAAATCAAAAGCGCCCCTTCCAACCCTCCCCTTGCCTGCGGCAAAGGGAGGGCTCGGTTCCTCGGCGTCGATTGCTTGGCCGGCGAGTTTCACCGCACCGGTAGTGCCGAGCCATGCTCGGCAGGGCTTCACCCGCACAAATCAAATGCACCCCTCCCAACCCTCCCCTTGCCTGCGGCACAGGAAGGGCTCGGTTCCTCGGCGTCGATTGATTGATCGGCGAGTTTCACCGCACCGGTAGTGCCGAGCCATGCTCGGCAGGCACTACTCGCGAACCCGCACCCGCCTATAGGAGCTGCGTCAGCTGCGAAGCTGGTGATGCCAGAATCCCCTATGGCCTGGTCGCCGGGAAACAGGTGGAACCGGCCGGGAGTTCTCGCGAGGGCAGATATCGCCTCATCGGTTGTGCCATCAGCTTCGCGGCTGACGCCGCTCCTACCAAAGCAGCACCGCCGGATCGGATGTGTAGCCGGTTTCGCGGCTGACGCCACTTCCTCATCCAAGCCCCGTCATTCCCAAAGACGCCCATAAAAAAACTCCCTCCCCGCTGGGCAGTCGGGGAAGGAGTTTCAGGTACTGCTAGTGGAGCTGGATCAGATCAGCGGCGCCGGGGTAGCCGGCAGCGCAACCGGAGCGGCCTTCTTCTTGCGAGCGGCCGGCTTCTTCTTCGCAGCAACCTTCTTGGCGGCCGGCTTCTTGGCGGCAACCTTCTTTGCAGTCTTCTTTACGACCTTCTTGGCAGCTGCCTTCTTGGCAACCTTCTTGACGGCCTTCTTGGCTACTTTCTTGACGGCCTTCTTGGCAGTTGCCTTCTTGGCAACTTTCTTTACGGCCTTCTTGGTAACCTTCTTTACGGCTTTCTTGGCAGTTGCCTTCTTGGCAACCTTCTTTACGGCCTTCTTGACGGTCTTCTTGGCAGCTGCCTTCTTGACGGTCTTCTTGGCTGCTGCCTTCTTCACGGTCTTCTTGGCGGCTGCCTTTTTGACGGTCTTCTTGGCAACAGCCTTCTTGGCGACCTTCTTCACTGCCTTCTTGGCGGTTGCCTTCTTGGCAACCTTCTTCACGGCAGCCTTCTTGGCGACTTTCTTTACCGCCTTCTTGGCGGCCGGCTTTTTAGCTGCTTTCTTCGTAGCCATGGTTTGTTCCTCGTCAGTGATCTATGGAATTGAAATGCCCAGTTGAAGCAAATCCGCGGTGTTCGGCGGAGGACCGACGACGCGTCTAGCGCATCGTTACGGATACAGAAACACCCACAACGGGTCCCGCTGCAGGTGCCAGATAGAAATCAGGGGGGTGTTTCGCGGAAGGAAGCGAGTCCTGCTCCACCATCAAAAAAATCCTGGCGGACGTCCAAGTTGTGCTTCGCGTCTGAATGTTGATCCGGCTCACTCGCTTCCGCAGGAAAGGTCTGCTGGGCGAAACCTAATCACGGTTTTTTTTACTGTCAACTATCTTTGCAAAATATTTTTCGGAAGCCTTCAGCCTTCCGCGTCCGGTCGCGTGCCGCTACAGCCCGCCGTGCACACCCGCCGACGCTGCACTTACGCGCTCCTGAAAAAACACAAAGTAAAAAAACATCGGTAAAAGCGCACTATTCTTTTCAACGTCGACAGCACACACCTGCATCAGCGCTACTCCATCTGCATCTCAAAGCATGCGACCAACACCCGCCACGGGCCGCTTCGGTCACCCCAAAAAAAGTTTGCCGAAGGCAAGGCTTTAGCTGCGCGACGGATCATTTTGCGCAAACTTTTTGAACCATTTCGAAGCCTTCGACCGCACCAACAGGAACCACGTCGCGTCCGCCGGCACCCGCTTCAACGCATCATCGCCGACCACTCATCACCAGCGATCATCACGTGATGCTGACATCGACGCAAAAAAAAGCGGCCGCTGACAGCGGCCGCTTTTCGGATCACGACAGGACTCAGTGGTCCTCGTTCTCTAACATCTCGGCATAGTCGTCCGGACCGAGCAGGTCGTTCAACTGGTCCGGATCGGACAGCTCGACAACGTACAGCCAACCGTCGCCGTAAGCGTCTTCGTTGATGGTCTCCGGCTTGTCGGTTACCGCTTCGTTGACTTCGACAACGGTGCCGGACACCGGGCTGTAGACGTCGGAAGCAGCCTTCACCGACTCGACCACAGCGGCACCAACGCCCGCCTGCACACTGTCACCAACAGCCGGCAGTTCGACATAGACCAGGTCACCCAACAGACCTTGGGCGTGATCGGAAATACCGACGGTAACGCGGTTGCTGCCTTCGACACGGGCCCATTCGTGGGACTTGAGGAACTTGAGGTCGCCAGGGATCTCGCTCATGGAACTACTCCGGAAAAACGGTGGTCGGGATGAGTCGCTAGTTTAACGAACCGGAAGCAAGGTCGCTTCCGGCCCGGTCCTACAGTCAAAGGTTGATACCGGCCTGTGCCTGGCCGTCACGCACGAACGGGAACTTCACGATGCGCACCGGCACTTCCTTGCCGCGGATGTCCACCCGCACATCACCCGGCGCACCGGCCGGCACGCGTGCGAAGGCGATCGCCTTGCCCAGCGTCGGCGAGAAGGTACCGGACAGGATCTCGCCTTCGCCATTGGCAGTGAGCACCTTCTGGCCGTGACGCAGCACGCCCTTCTCGTCCATCACCAGGCCGATCATCTGCCGTGCATTACCGGCAGCCTTCTGTGCTTCCAGCACCGCACGCCCGGTGAAGGCACGCGGCGTGCCATCGGCCAGGTCATCCAGTGCCACGGTCCATGCCAGCGCCGCCTCGTACGGGGTGATGGTTTCGTCCATGTCCTGGCCGTAGAGATTCATGCCCGCTTCCAGGCGCAGCGTGTCGCGCGCGCCGAGGCCGGCCGGCTTGACGCCAGCAGCCAGCAGCGCATTCCAGAACGCGACGACCGCGCTCTGCGGCAGTAGCACTTCGTAGCCGTCTTCGCCGGTGTAACCGGTACGTGCGACGAACAGTTCAACGCCGTCGGTGGAGCTGACTTCCAGCGCGGCGAAGCGGCCGAGCTTGTCCAGCGCGGCACGATCCGACTCCGCTACCAGGCCGGCGACCAGCGCACGCGCCTGCGGGCCCTGCACGGCGATGATGGCCAGGTCTTCGCGTTCGACCACCTCGACGCCGAAGGCTTCGGCGTGCTGACGGATCCAGGCCAGGTCCTTCTCGCGGGTGGAGGCATTGACCACCATGCGGAACATGTCTTCGGCCAGGAAGTAGACGATCAGGTCGTCGATCACCCCGCCCTGCGCATTGAGCATGCACGAGTACAGGGCCTTGCCGCGGACCTTGACCTTGTCGATGGAGTTGGCCAGCAGCTGGCGCAGGAATTCACGGGTGCGCGCACCCTTCAGATCGACCACGGTCATGTGGCTGACGTCGAACATGCCAGCGGCGCTGCGGACCAGGTTGTGCTCGTCGATCTGCGAGCCGTAATGGATCGGCATGTCCCAACCGCCGAAATCGACCATCTTGGCGCCGAGTGAGCGGTGGGTTTCGTTGAGCAAAGTCTTCAGGGTCATGGCCGTTCCACACTAAGGGGACCGCCATTATCCCAGATGGTTACTTTTAAAACCTGCGGCACTGCCACAACGGCAGCACCGCAGCGGTATTCAGACTGGCTGCACCTTCAGCGTCATGCCATCCACCGCCACCACCCGCACCGCGCTACCCTGCGGCAGGTCGGGGCCGGCGACCACCCAGAACGCATCGTCCACCTTGGCCCGGCCGACGCCTGCGCTGATCGCCTGATCCAGCGTCACCACGCGCCCGATCAACTGCTCGGCGCGGCGGTTGAGCAGCGGCTGGTCGCTGGGCCGTGCACGCTGCCGGAACCAGGTGCGGTAAACCTGGATCGAGACAAAGCTCAGCACCACGAACAGGATCACCTGCAGCAACACGCTCATGCCGTCGATTGCCCAGACGGTCAGGAACACCGCCGCTGCAGCGATGCCCATCCACAGCATGAAGGCACCCGGCGCCAGCGCCTCGGCGGCGAACAAGGTCACCGCCAGCGCCGCCCAGATCACCACTTCCCAGCGCATGGCTCAGCGCCCCAGGGGCGGCGGGTTGCCGCGTGCAGGCTGCTTGGTTTCGCCCTGCTTGGCGAAAGCTTCCTTGGCCAATTCGGCAATACCGGCAATGGAACCGATCACGCCACTGGTTTCCATCGGCATCAGCACCAGCTTCTGGTTGGGCGAGTTGGCCAGCTCACTGAAAGCTTCCACATACTTCTGTGCGATGAAGTAGTTGATCGCCTGCACGCTGCCGTTGGCAATCGCGTCGGACACCATTGTGGTTGCCTTGGCTTCGGCCTCGGCCAGACGCTCGCGTGCTTCGGCGTCGCGGAATGCGGCCTCCCTGCGCCCTTCTGCTTCCAGCACGGCGGATTGCTTCTGACCTTCGGCGCGCAGGATCTCCGATTGACGGATACCTTCGGACTCCAGAATGGCAGCGCGCTTGTTCTGCTCGGCCATCTTCTGCTGCTGCATCGACTGCACCAGGTTGGCCGGTGGCTGGATATCCTTGATCTCGATGCGGGTAACTTTGACACCCCATGGATTGGTGGCGTGGTCGACCACGTTGAGCAACTTGGCGTTGATGGTCTCGCGCTGGCTCAGCGACTCATCCAGGTCCATCGAACCGATCACGGTACGGATATTGGTCTGTACCAGTGCAATCATCGCCACTTCCAGGTTGGCCACTTCATAGGCCGCCTTGGCCGCATCCAGCACCTGGAAGAACACCACGCCATCCACCCGCACCACCGCGTTGTCCCTGGTGATGACGTCCTGGCTGGGCACGTCCAGCACCTGCTCCATCATGTTTACCTTGCGGCCGACGCCGTAAACAATCGGGATCAGAAAGTGTAGGCCCGGGGTCATCGTATGCGTGTACTTGCCGAAGCGTTCCACCGTCCATTCATAGCCCTGCGGCACCATCCGCACCGTCTTGAACAGCACGATGATGCCGGCCACCACGACCACCAACGCCAACAACCCTGCTCCACTGCCCATGAGATCGCTCCTTGTGCTGATTGATGGGCCGAGTATAGCGACAGCCCCGGAAACAACCGGGCAAGCGCCTACAGGCGCACCCGCCCGCGCAGGATGTCGACGAACATCACCCAGTCACCGGCAAATGAATAGAAGGGGTGGCGTAAGGTCGCCGGCCGGTTCTTCTCGAAGAAGAAGTGCCCCACCCAGGCAAAGCCGTAGCCGCATAGCAGCGCGAACCACAGCCAACGCAGCTGGCCGCTCCACAGCAGCAGCGCCACACAGAGCAGCACGCCGCAGCTGCCGATGAAGTGCAGGCGGCGGCTGATGACGTTGCTGTGCTCGCCCAGATAGAACGGGTAAAACTGGCGGAAGCTACTGAAACGCGACATGGCCGGCATCCAGGACAGGGTTCGGCCAGCATAGGCGCTTCAGTTGCTGCGTGGGGCAAACATGATCACCGCCATGCCGAGCAGGCAGAGGCCGCCACCAAGCAGGTCCCAGCGGGTGGGCTTGACCGAGTCCACCAGCCACAGCCACAGCAGTGCCATGCAGACATAGACACCACCGTAGGCGGCATAGACGCGCCCACTGGCGGCCGGGTGCAGGGTCAGCAGCCATGCAAACAAAGCGAGGCTGGCGGCAGCCGGCAACAGCAGCCACGGGCTGCCCTGCTGCCGCAGCCATAGCCACGGCAGGTAGCAGCCGACGATCTCGGCCAATGCGGTCAGCACGAACAGGGCGAAGGTTTTCACTTCGCTGCGTCCTTTTCCTGCTGCTTGACCTGCTGCCAGAGTGCTTCCTGCTGCTGCAGATCAAGCTGTGACATTGCTTTTCCCTGCGCAGCCGCCAGCGCTTCCATCGCGCGGAAGCGGCGCTCGAACTTGTGGTTGGCATGACGCAGTGCGGTGCCGCTATCGACCTTGGCGTGGCGGGCAAGATTGGCGCAGACAAACAACACATCACCCAGCTCTTCCTGCAGACGGGTGTGGTTGTCCACGCCCGTGGCGGCAAGCTCGAACTCAGCCTGCACTTCGTCGATCTCCTCGCGCAGCTTGTCCAGCACCGGTACCGCATCGGGCCAATCGAAGCCGGTGCGGGCGGCACGCGACTGCAGCTTGGTGGCGCGCAGCCATTCCGGCAGTCCACGCGAAATACCGGCCAATGCAGAAGCGTCCAGCTCGCCCTTGGCGGCGCGTTCGCTGCGCTTGATCTCGTCCCAGTTGGCGAGCACCTCGTCGGAATCGCTGACCTCGGTGTTGCCGAAGATATGCGGGTGACGGCGGATCATCTTGTTGCTGATCGAGGCCACCACATCGCCGAAATCGAAGGCACCCTGCTCGCTGGCCATCTGCGCGTGGAACACCACCTGCAGCAGCAGATCGCCGAGCTCGTCCTTCAGATCCGGCAGGTCGTTGCGGTCGATGGCGTCGGCGACCTCGAAAGCCTCCTCCACTGTATATGGCGCGATGCTGGCGAAGTCCTGCTCCAGGTCCCACGGGCATCCGCCATTGGGATCGCGCAGGCGCGCCATGATCTGCAACAGGGTCTGGATATCGGTCAGTTCGGACATGCTTACATCACCTTTCACGAATACGCCGGCAATTGCCGGCGTTTGAAGTTCCCTACAGACAGCCGCTGGCAGGGCATCAAAGCCCGGCCACCCACTCCTGCCATGGCAGCGAGGCATCACCCAAAGCGACAAAATCACCATTGAGCAGACGCGGCCGCTGGTTATAGGCAAACGGCACACCGTCATCGGCGGCCAAGACCACACCGCCAGCGGCTTCCAGAACGCACTGGCCGGCAGCGGTATCCCACTCACTGGTTGGCCCCAGACGTGGGTATACGTCCAACGTGCCTTCGGCGATGCGGCAGAACTTCAGCGAGGACCCCTGCGCGATCAGCTCGATCTCGCCCATCCGCGCCAACAAGCTCGCAGTGCGCGCACTGGCATGTGAGCGACTGGCAGCGACCCGCAACGGCGATGCCGGTGGCACCCGCGTGTTGATCGCATCCTGCTGCTCACCGCTGCGGCGCCAGGCCTGGCCACCGCGCTGAGCATGCCAGATGACCTCGGTCACCGGCGCCTGCACCACCCCAAACACCGATACGCCCTGTTCGATCAACGCGATGTTGACGCTGAATTCGCCATTGCGTTTGATGAATTCGCGGGTGCCGTCCAGCGGATCCACCAGCCAATAGCGCTGCCACTGCCGACGGGTTTCCCATGGCAGCTGCGCCGATTCTTCGGACAGCACCGGGATATCCGGGGTCAGCTGCGACAGACCTGCGACGATCAGCCGGTGGGCGGCCAGGTCGGCCGTGGTGACTGGACTATCGTCGGCCTTGTGCTCGATATCGAAGCCACTGGCATAGACCTGCATGATCGCCGCGCCTGCGCGCTGGGCGATATCCAGCACGCCTTCGCGCAGGACATCATCTACTACTGCGCTCATGCGCCACCTCGCAGCCACTCACGGGCAATGAACAGGGCTGCCAGCGAGCGTCCCTCGGAAAAATCCTCGCGCAGCATCAGCTGGTCCAGCTCGGCCAGCTTCCACGGCACCACTTCCAGTTCCTCGGGCTCGTCGCCGGGCAAACGCTGCGGATACAGATCGCGTGCCAGCACCAGGGTGGACTGATGACTCATATAAGTAGGCGCCAAAGTCAGGCTGCGCAGCGCATCCAGCTTCCGCGCGCCATAACCGGCCTCCTCCTTGAGTTCGCGGTCGGCCGCTTCGATCGGCGTTTCGCCTTCATCGATGCGCCCCTTGACCAGGCCCAGCTCGTAGCGATGCAGGCCGGCGGCGTATTCACGCACCAGCAGCACGGTCTCCTCATCGAGCATCGGCACCACCACGACAGCACCGTGGCCGCCGCTGACCAGCCGTTGGAAATGCCGGCGCTCGCCGTTGGAAAACTCCAGATCCAGCTGCTGCTGACGGAACGGCCCGATGTGTTCTTCGACCACGTTGTGGATCTGTGGCAGGCGGCGACTCATGCGCCACTCCGGGCAAAACGACGGTAGACCGATAGAATGCGCATTGGCAGATACGTTTTCATGACGTTGAAATGCTAGCAGACCCAGCCGCTCCCCACGCGGCACCGCCTTTGCGAGAACTCCCATGCGCCTTACCCGTAGCCCGATTGAACTGCCGCTTGCCGTCGGCCAGACCCTGACCCTGCCGGAGGATGTGGCCAACCATCTGGTGCGGGTGATGCGCCTGCGCGAGGGCGAAGGCTGCATCCTGTTCAACGGCGATGGCCACGACTATGCCGCCACCCTCAGCACGATCAGCAAGCGCGAGGTACAGGTGCACATCGACAGTGCCCAGGCCATCGACAACGAATCGCCGCTGGCGATCACCTTGCTGCAGGGCATTGCCCGTGGCGAGAAGATGGACCTGATCCTGCAGAAGGCCACCGAGCTTGGAGTCAGCAGCATCATTCCGGTCAATGCCGAGCGCACCGAGGTAAAACTGGACGCGGCCCGCGCCGAGAAGCGCATCGCCCATTGGCGCAATGTGGTCGGTTCGGCCTGCGGTCAGTCAGGTCGCGCGCGGATTCCGTCCATTGGCAGCCCGCAGGCGCTGGCTGCGGCCACCGCAGCGCTGCCCGAGCAGACCCTGCGGCTGACCCTGGACCCGCTAGGTGAACACCGCCTGGCCTCGCTGCCAGCAGCGCCAGCCAACGGCGTGGTGATCGCGATCGGGCCCGAAGGTGGCTGGTCACCGCGTGACCGTCAGCAACTGAGCGAGGCCGGCTTCCAGGGCCTGCAGCTGGGACCACGCATCCTGCGCACGGAGACCGCAGGCCTGGCCGCGATCGCCGCACTGCAGGCACGCCTGGGCGACCTGTAGAGCCGAGCCATGCTCGGCTGGGGCATTACCAACAAACCCGAAGCCGGTTTGTGGGAGCGGCGTAAGCCGCGAAGCTGGAATCGCTGAAATCACCAACCGGCTTGCAATCTGATGATTAGTGGGCTTCGCGGCTAACGCCGCTCCCACAATGCCGAGGATCGCCGGGAAAGCCTCTGCCGAGCATGGCTCGGCACTACCGCCGGTCAGGCTACCGCTTCTGCCAGGGCGAGGATGACGGCGCTTTCAACCGCGTCCAGATCCGGCAGCAGCGCGCTTTGTTCGCCCAGCAATACGCGCATGTGCACGCCGACTGGCAGGCTCTCTTCCGATGCGTCGGCCAGCAGGCCGTCGCGCGGCACTGCGATCAGTTGCGGGAAGGACTGGGTCAGCAGGGCGAAATACGGCAGGTCCGGGTTGCCACCCAAGGCCTTGAGCACGACCACCTTGTTGTTGCTGGTCACCATTTCATTGCCATGGCCACTGAGCCCGGCATAGGACAGCAACGGCACGCTCCAGCCATGCCATGCGATCTGCCCGACCAACCACGCCGGGGTGTTGGCAATCGGCTCAACCGCCACGCGGGACATCATTTCCGCCACCGTCGCATTGGGCAGCAATACGCGCTCGGTACCGGCCTGTATCAGTACCCCACGGACTTCATCGTTGTTTGCGTAGCTCATCGTCAGTTCCTGGGTCGCGCTGCGGTCACGCCGCGCAATGCACAGCCAATTCGGCGGCGAGATATTCCGGATCACCAGCGTTCATGCCAGCGACGGCCAGCTGGCTGGCAGCGGCCGGGTCATAGCACCCTTCGCCGATCTGCCCCGCCACCCAACCACCCTTGCCGGCAAATTCCAGCACCGGCGCGACCATCGCGACATCGGCCCCGCTGAGCAACAGCACCGCGCTGCGGTCTGGTTGCAGGGCTCCAAGCAGGTCGTTGGCTTCCGCGCAGAAGCGCAGGCCCTCGGCACTCGACTCCACGCCGATCACGTCGGGAAGAATGTAGACGTCGCCCGGGACCAGATTCTGCCCAGGGTCAGCCAAGGTCACCGGCAACGGTGTCGCCCGCGCCATCTGCTTGACCAGGTTGGCATAACGGCCACCATCCAGTCGGAGCTGCACCAGCACCGGGCGTGCAAAGTCTTCCGGCAGTCCGGCCAGTACCCGACGCACCGCATCCGGGCCGCCAATACCGGCAACCAACAACACCGCGCCATTACCTTCGGCAGCACTTTCGTCTATCTCGACCAACGACAGCTCGCTGTTGAGCAGGCTGGCCAAGGCTGGCGGCGGCTCCGACGTTACGCTGGCGGCGACAGGTGCGGTCTCATAGCCATCATCTTCCAGCAGCGACCAGCTGCTGAAGTCGCCAATCGGCGCCTTTTCCTCTTCTGCTTCGGCCACCAAAGCAAGCGGTTCCGGCGGCAACGGTGGTGGCATGCCCGGTGACTGCTGCGGCACCGGCTGCGCCGCCCCTGCGATCAGCTCCTCGAACGACAGCACTTCGGGGCGCGGTTCGAGCGCACTCGCCGGCGCCACATAGATTTCATCGGCTGGCAGGTCGTAGGCCTGCACCTGCGCCTCATCCAGATGGAACTGCAGCGGTGCGTCCATATGCCCGTCGGCCGGACGCGGTGGCAGACCCGGCTCCAAGGTGATTGCCGGCTCGGCCTCTTCATGTTCCAGGCCCGGCGGCAGCACGTTGTCGTGGCCCTGCAGCTTGGCCGCCAGATGGCGGATCCAACGCTGTGCTTCCCAGCCTTCGCGGCGTGCGGCCAGCTCGGCCTCCTCGAACAACAAGGAAAGCTCAGGCGTCTCCAGTACCGATTCCAGCCGTTCCAGCGCGTCCTCGACTGCCGGCTCCAAGGCCACCAGCACTACCTGCGGCGCGGCCGAGGTGAGCGCCGCCGGCTCCAACTGGTTGGGGTCTTCTTCCAGCACGATACGTCCACCGGCGGCCACCAGCGCTTCGCGCAGGCGATCACGGGCGGCACCGGCACGGGCCAGCAGCGCAACCGGCTTGGCAGTGTCGTCAGTCGCGTGCACGGGCGATCCCCAGCAGGTCATAGACATTGCGCATCAAATCCAGCTCCTGGTACGGCTTGCCGAGATAGCGTTGCACGCCGATCTCGAATGCGCGCTGGCGATGTTTGTCGCCACTGCGCGAGGTGATCATCACGATCGGGATGTTCTTGTAGCGCGGATCGGCACGCATCGCGGTAGCCAGCTCGTAGCCGTCCATACGCGGCATTTCGATATCCAGCAGCATCAGGTCCGGAATACGCTCTTCCAGCTGCTCCAGCGCTTCCACGCCGTCGCGAGCGACCGCCACATCCAGATTGTGTCGTTCCAGCACGCGGCCGGTGACCTTGCGCATGGTCAGCGAATCGTCGACCACCATCACCAGCGGCACGTGGCGCTGGCTGTTGATTTCGACCAGTTCCACCAACTGCTGCGGCTGGGTGAGATGACGACGCACCAGCGGTGCCACGTCCAGGATCACCACCACGTTGCCTTCGCCGGTGATCGTGGCGCCGTAGATACCCGGTACCGACGCGATCTGCAGGCCGACCGGCTTGACCACGACTTCGCGGTTGCCCAGCACCTGGTCGATCGCCACCGCGGCACGCAGGTCGCCGGAGCGCACCAGCAGCAGCGGAATCTCGGTCTGGCCTTCGGCCTTGGCAGCAACCTGACCCACCAGGGTGCCGAGGTTGTACAGGCTGAAGTCTTCACCGTTGTAGTGGTAACCGCCTTGCCCGGACTCGAAACGCTCGCGGGAAATGCGGCCGATACCACTGACCGATGCCACCGGCACCGCATAGGTGGTTTCGCCGATGCGGACAAACACCGCCTGGGTGACCGCCAGCGTCTGCGGCAGGCGCAGGGTGAAGGTCGCCCCCTGCCCGCGCACCGAGTGGATATCCACCGAGCCGCCGAGCTGGCGCACTTCGTTGCGCACCACGTCCATGCCCACACCGCGGCCAGCCAGCTGGCTGACCTGCTCGCTGGTGCTGAAGCCGGACGCAAAGATCATCTGGTCCAGCTGGGTATCGTCGATCTGTTCGTCGCTGCCCAACAGGCCACGCTGCTCGGCACGGCGACGGATCGCCTCGCGGTCCAGGCCGGCACCGTCATCGCCCACTTCCAGCACGATTTCCGAACCTTCGCGGCGCAGACGCAGGGCGATCTCGCCTTCTTCCGGCTTGCCCGCGGCGGCACGTGCGGCCGGCTGTTCCAGACCATGGGCAACCGAGTTGCGCAGCATGTGCTCCAACGGCGCGACCATGCGGTCCAAGACGTTGCGATCGAGTTCGCCGTGGGTGCCTTCCAGCTTCAGGTGCACCTGCTTGTCGGTTTCCTGCGCGGCCTGACGCACCACGCGGCGCAGGCGCGGCACCAGACCATCGAACGGCACCATGCGCGCGCGCATCAGGCCATCCTGCAATTCCGAGCTGACACGCGACTGCTGCTGCAGCAAGGTGTCGTAGTTGCGCGACAGATCGTCCAGCACACCTTGCAGACCGCCCAAGTCGGCCGCCGATTCGTTCAGCGCACGGCTGAGCTGCTGCAGGGTGGAGAAACGGTCCAGTTCCAGCGGATCGAAGGTCTGGTCGGCCTGCTCATGCTCGCGGCGGTAACGCGCCACGATCTGTGCTTCGGTTTCCAGATCCAGACGACGCAGCTGGTCGCGCAAACGCGCGTTGGTGCGATCCAACTCGGCCATAGCGCCGCGGAACGCGCCCAGCTGCTGCTCCAGACGCGAGCGGTAGATCGCCACTTCGCCGGCGTGGTTGACCAGGCTGTCGAGCAGGTCGGCGCGTACACGCACCTGTTCCTGACCGCGTGGAGTGCCTTCTTCTTCGTTGCCGGCCTGCTCTTCGCGCAGCGGTGCAGACAGCGGCTCGATGGCGGCCAGCGGCTGCGGCAGCACCTCGACGGCGGCAACACTTTCCGGTGCCGATTCGAGCGCGGTGACAGCTGCTTCAACCGGTGCCTGCGCGGCTTCGGCGCGACCATCGGTACGCGCTTCGAAGGCCTCGATCAGGTCGGTCGGCATCACTACCGCGCGATGCTCGCCGGTGCGGATCAACAACTGGTGCAGACGGTCGAAACCGCGCTCCAGCAGCTGTACGTCGGCGCGGGTGATTTCGGTGCGATTGGCTGCAACAGCCTCAAGCAGCGACTCGATGCCATGACCAAGGTCGCCGATGGCATTGATGCCGGCCATGCGTGCGCCACCCTTGAGGGTGTGCAGGTCACGCTGCAGGCCGGCCAGCGCTTCGCGGTCTTCCGGCGCGGCACGCATATCGTTGACCAGACCATCGCAATGGTCGAGCAGGTCCTTGCCTTCCTCGACAAAGATATCGACCAACTCGCGATCCAGGTCGGCGAAGTTCAGCGGACCGGCGTCAAGTTCGTGCGCCACAGGCGCGGCGACCGGTGCCTCAGCCTGTTCCGGCAACGCTGCGGTCAGCGGTGCCAGCACTGTCTTGGCGACGACAAGGGTTTCGGCGACAGCTGGCTCGACAACGTCGCTCACAGCCACATCATCAAGCTGTGCGGCTTCTTCAAGCTGCTCGGCTTCTTCAATCGCCAGCGCGTCCTCGACCGAAGCATCTTCTTCGTTCGAAGCGGCGGCTTCGATCACGGCGATCTCTTCGACAGCGACTTCTGTTTCGGCTTCGGCTTCGGCTTCGGCTTCGGCTTCGTCAGCAGATTCCAGCTCCGACGCTGCATCCACAACCGGCTCATCACCACGCGCAGCAACATCATCGGCCTGCGCCACCTCGATCGATGCAGGCACGGCGCTGTCATCGATGACTTCGCCGTGCTCCGCGGCGACGTCAGCCTGCTCTTCGACCACAGCCTGTTCAACGGCTTGCGCTACCGTCAGCTCGCCTTCTTCAGTCTGCTCAGCCAGGCTTGATACCTCGTTTTCGGCATCCGTTGAGCTCAGCTGCGCTGCGCCGACGGCAACTGCAGTCGCACCGGTAGCGATGGCCAGGGCGCGCGCGATCACGCTGTCACGATCATCCAGACCACTGGACGCTTCCACAGCGGCCGACTGGCTCGGCTGACTGTCCTCGACCTGCGTGTCGACTGCTTCGCTTGCAAATGCGGCGTCCGCATCAATGCCGACAGCCGACTCGGACTCGATCTCGCCAGCTTCGACAGTGAGCTGCGAATCGGTCGCTTCTGCGGCCTGCTCCGGCTGCTCGGCGTCGTGTGCAACACCCCAGGTCGAGGCCCGCACAGCGTCATAGTGGTCCTCAACTTCGACGGCAGGATGCGAAACAGCCGGTTCGATGACCTCAGCCGATTCGGCGATGTCGATCTGTTCGGCCACTTCGTCAGCGACAGCCACATTTGCCAACTCGCTTTCGGCAGCGACTTCGGCTGGCTCCGACAGCGATTCAGCAGCAACGGAATCGGCACTCTCGCCGATCTCAAGCACGCCGTGCCCGGCAACGTCAGCAACCGGCAGCAGGTAGTCCGGTTCCGCTGCAGCTGACTGCTCGGTGGTTTCCAGCGATACCGCGTTGCCAGGCGTCTCATCCAGCAAGCCGGAGTCGAAGTACGCGGACAGGTCTTCCGTGCCAACCGACTCAGAGGCGAGGCTGCTGTCCAGCGAACCTGCCGACTGCACGGCCACCACATCGTCAGCAACAAGCTCGTCTTCGGCCAGCATCGGCGGCCACTTGCCATCCGGCAAGGCATCAACCAGCGCCTGCAGACGTTCGGCCACACCCGGGAACGCCGGAATGCGCGGCGAAGGTGCGCGCAAAGCAGCAATCGTCGTGTGCACCGCCGCCGCCATCTGCGCCAGCGCATCCACGCCTGCGGGAGTAGGCGTAACCGACGCCGCCAGCGAACGCTTGACGAAGGTTTCCGCCGGGCTGGTGATCTGGGTGATCACCGGCACATCGGTCATCGCGAATGCACCACTCATGGTGTGCACAGCGCGCAACAGGTCTTCGGAGACCGGCTGCGGCTGAGCAACCGAGCCAGCCAGCCAGGTATTGACCGTGACCAGATGCGCGCCGATCTCGGCTTCGAGAATCTCGCGCAGCACCTCGTCCACCGATGCAGGAGTACCCTCCGCATCGTCGATGTCGATGGCTGCCGCAAGGTCGCTCTCAGCCACCTCGACGATCTCGACTTCCGGCACCACTTGGTCAACCGGCGCGACAGCTGCAACTGCGCTGGCACCGTTCACGTAGAACGCTTCTTCGCCCGCAGCAACGCGGTCAGCCACATCCTGTATGCCCAACAGGTCGGACTGGATGCTGCCAACACCGCGCAGCGCGGCATTCAATTCAGGCAATACGTCATAAGCCTGCGTCACCGCGGCCATGACGGCGGGGCTGGCAGGACGGCTGCCGTCGAGCACGCGGTTGAGCATGCTCTCGATCTTCCAGCTGAACTCGCCCAGGGTGCGCGCACCCACCAGGCGCCCGCTGCCCTTCAAGGTATGGAATACGCGCCGTACCGGGCGCAGACGTTCCATGTTGGCTGGTGCCGCACGCCATGCGGGCAGCAGGTTGCCAAGGTTCTCCAGTTCTTCGTCGAATTCCTCGATGAAGACGTCCCGGATGTCCTGATCGATTACATCGCCGCCATCGATGAAGCCGCCCTCAAGCTGCGGTACCGGCGCGGACGTCCGCGTCGACACTGCTGCGCTGGCAGCAGTTGCCGCTACCTCAGCCGTAACCGGTTCCGGCTGCAGCGATTCGGGCATTGCAAACGGATCGAAGGACTCGGCAGCCGCATCAAGCTGCGCCATGAACGCAGCGGTTTCCATATCCAGCTTGGACAGGACTTCGGCCGGCGCCGATGCCGGCCCAATCGCTGCGGACGCCTGCTCGGTCGGCGTGGTCGCCAGCTCCCAATCGTTGCCTACCGGAGCCTGCGCTCCGGTTGCGCCATCGAGCACCGGGTTGACGGCTTCCAGCTCCGGGCTGAAGAACACATCGGTGTCGGCAAACTCAAGGTTGACCAGCTCGGCATCAAGCGCGCCGGTGCTGGCAGGCTCGGGCGCCTGCACTGCTTCTGTATCGGTACCGTCCAGCGTCAGCAGCGACGCATCGAAACGATAGCTGTCATTCGGGCCAGCAAGCGTCGTGTCCTCGGCGGCGACCGGATCAAAGCTCGCGGCAAACGACGCCGGCGCTTCAACTTCATTCGAATCCGCCAACTCATGGCCTTCCAGCACCATCGGCGCCAGGCTAAAGCTGCTCTCGGCGGCTTCCGATGTCTCGGCGGCTACCGGATCAAATGCGGAGATCTCTGCTGCGACTTCTGCCTGCGGTGCGAACGCTGCGGGCACGTCAACGCTCTGAGCCGGATTGTCCGGGGTAGCCACGGCATTGATCGCAGCGCCAAACACCAGCGGGTAATCAGCGGCAACTGCCTGCGGCTTTGCTTCCACTTCCAAAGGCGGCAACGGCGGCGGCATTACCGGTGCGGCGATGACCGGCGCTTGCTCAACAAGCGGCGATTCTTCGGCCGCTGCTTCAGCAATTTCAGTCCGTACTTCGACCGAATCGGCCGCTGCCGTTTCGGCTGCAGCGGCGCTTGCGCCATCAGCAACAGGTGCGGCGGCGACCTCGGCAGCAGTCGCCCCGACGGCAATACCATCGGCCACGACCTGCAGCGCCGGAATCGGCCAGTAACGCAGCGTTTCCAGACTGGTGCGTGTGATATCGAGGATTTCTTCGCGACCGGGGCGACGATCGCGCAGGGCTTCCAGGAAGTACTCCAAGCTGGCCATGGCGTCGGCCAGGGTGTCGAGCTGGCGCCCGCTGGGAATACGTTGGCGTGCGATCAGTTCGACGTCGATGTACTGACGCACGGCCTGCAGGTAGTCGGCCGGCACCGGCATTTCCAACATGCGCAGCGCGCCGGAGACTTCGCCCAACAGACGTGGCACTTCGGCCAGACGCGCGTGGTCCCAATTGGTCTCGATGAAGGCGACGAACGATTCGCGCGCAGCAGTGAAATTGGCGATGGCTTCATGCGCCAGCACCTCCACGGTACGGCGGGTTTCCACCGAACCGGCATCATCGTCACCGCCGACATTGGCGCCCAGGTGGGCGACCTGCTCGTCCAGCGAGGCGTCCACATAGAGCAGCGCGCCGGCGATATCCAGCAGCAGGTTGTCGTCGATCTGACGGCTGCCGTTGACGACTTCGTGCAACGAATCCCGCTGCTGGGCGACGATGCCACGGGCAACGCCCAGGCCCATCACGCCCAGGGTATCGGAGACAGCGCCCAGCTCATTGACCTGCACCTGCAGATCGGCCGGATTGCCATCCATGCGCATATGCAGGTCGAGCGCATCCTTGATGCGCATCAGTTCTTCCTTGACCGCACTGCCGACGGTGTCGAGCAGCTCACGGTTGCGCCCGCTCAAGCTGCCACGCGCGTGCTCCAGCTCATCCGGGCTGGCGTCGCTGGCATCGGGATTGAAGGCGAACAACACGCTTTCATTGATGCCTTCAGCGCCGCGTGCTGCACGGATGTCATTGAGCAGCGGCAGCAGCACGATCGGAATATCACGGTGGCCGTTCTGCAGGCGCTCCAGGTAGTCGGGCAGCAGCACGGTGCCGCGCATCAGCGTGGCGCAGGCTTCGTCGCGGTCGGGAATGCCGCCATCGCGCACCGCATTGGCCAGCAGCTCCAGCTCCTCGGCAACCATCGCAGGCGCATACAGCTCGACCATCCGCAGCGTGCCCTGCACCTGGTGCAGGTAGCCGGCGCAGAAGCGCATGCGGCTGGTATCGCTGGGATCTTCCACGAACGCTTCGACCTCGTTGCGCACCTGGCGCAGGGTCTCATCCAGCTCGGGTTTTACCCAACCCAGAGCTGCGTGGCTCATCGCATCGCGCAAGGTACTCATCGCACTCCCCCGTGCAGCATCAATTGCATGCCGTCCGGGCGGCCCTGCGTTGCGTTGTGACGAAACTTCATCTGCTGATTCCTCTGCATCCCCGCCCGATCAGTCCGTTCAGGCCGGCAACTTGAAGTCGGCCACCGAACGGCGCAGCTCTGCCGCCAACTGGTTCAACTGCCCCAGCGAGTCGGCGGTCTGCCCGGCGCCCTGCGAGGTCTGGCCGGTAATCTGCCGGATCACGCCCATCGTCTGGGTGATGTCGGTAGCTGCCGAGGCCTGCTGGTTGGCGGCGATGGAGATGCTCTTAATCAAGTTGTTGAGTGCGTTGGACACGCGCTCGATTTCGGTCAGCGCGGTACCGGCGTCTTCGGCCAGACGCGCACCGGACACCACTTCGGCGGTGGTCTGTTCCATCGAGGTAACCGCTTCGTTGGTATCGGCCTGAATCGCCTGCACCAGACCTTCGATTCGACGGGTTGCACCGGAGGTACGTTCTGCCAGGCGCTGCACTTCGTCGGCCACCACGGCGAAACCGCGACCGGCTTCACCGGCCGAGGCTGCCTGCACGGCCGCGTTCAATGCCAGGATGTTGGTCTGCTCGGAAATGTCGTTGATCAGTTCCACGATCGAGCCGATTTCCTGCGAGGACTCACCCAGGCGCTTGATGCGCTTGGAGGTTTCCTGGATCTGGTCGCGGATCTGGTCCATGCCCTGAATGGTCTGGCGCACGACGCCCGCGCCTTCGGTTGCGATGACCACCGAGCGCTGTGCCACCTCCGCCGATTCGGTCGAGTTGCGCGACACCTGCTCAATGGAGGTGGCGATTTCGCCGATACGGTCCGAGGCGCTGGTGATCTCGTCGGCCTGGTGGCCTGCGGCTTCTGCCAGCTGCATTGCGGTTGCCTGGGTTTCCTGTGCCGACACCGCCACCTTCGAGGAGATGTCGTTGATGGTGGTTACCAGGTGGCGCAGTTCGTCCACGGCGTAATTGATAGCGTCGGCGATGGCGCCGGTCATATCCTCGGTCACCGAGGCCTTTACCGTCAGGTCACCTTCACCGAGCGAGCTGATTTCGTCCAGCAGACGCATAATCGCCTGCTGGTTGCGGCTGTTGAACTCCACCTGGGTCTGGTAACGCACGTCCTGCTCACGCGAACGAGTGCGCACCGTACTCCAGACGAAGCCAATGATCGACAGCACCGACAGGCCGCCGAAGATCACGCTCCACCAGAAGTTCGGGAAAATGCGGGTATCGCGGGCCGAACCGAAGGCCGAGAACGCGTCGAACAGCTTGCGGCTGCTCTGCAGCATCTTGTCCGAGCCGGTCGCCAGCGCGGCCGCCGAGGACTGCGCAGCAAACAGGTTGCGCGAGCTGGCCAGAATGGCGTCAGCGTCCTTCTTCATCTTTGCCCACTGGTTGGCCGACTGCTCCAGCGCAACCTGTGCATTGGCATTGCGCACGGCGGCAATGCCCAATTCCTCATTACCGTTGCGCAGGCCTTCCAGCACCTGGGTGAACACCACCATGTCGCGTGCCAGCGCGTCGCCAGCGCCACTTGCGCCAGCACCACCAGCGCGGATTTCGGTTACGCGGCGGGCCATGGTGCCAACCACCACCACCTGCTGCAGGCCGTTGTAGACCTGCGAAGACTGGGCACCACCGGCGGTCATTGCCCGCACCACTTCGTTCAACTGTGCCTGCAGCTGCGGCACCGCGCCGACGAAGGCATCGGCATTACCGGCCAGGGCCAGCACGGCTGGCTCGGAAGCGACGATCTGCTCGGCGTTCTTGGACAGTGGTTTCCAAGTATCGACCAGCGCGCTCAGCGGGCCAGACACGCCAGTCTCATTGCCGTAACGGCCCTGCAACTCGCTGACCGTACTTTCCACCTTGCTGCGCGTGTCCTTGAACGCTGCGTAGCTTTCGCGGCTACCGGCCACGGCTTCACGGCCCTGGTTGGCCAGCTGCTGTGACAGTACCTGCAGATCGGCGGCACCGGTACTGGCGCCAGCCAGTCGACTGCCCTGCCAGGTGGCCACGCCGGTGTTGGCACCGAACACGACCATCGAGAGCACCAACAAGCCCAACCAGAAGTTGGTGCTTACGTTGCCAAGCTTGCCAGCCTTGGCGGCTTCAGGAGCAGTACTCATCGTTCGACCTCGGTCTCAATACGAAGAGGCAAGCGCGCCGTCAGGCGGCCGCTTGCCGGAATTCAGGAGTGCGGGAAAGCAGCGACAGCGAAAACACGCCCCAGTCACGGCCTTCATCATGGAAGGCGCGTTCAACGAAATGCGCGTAGCGGCCCTGGGCGATATCACCGGCCGGCACCTGCATCGGTGCCTCGAAGCTGCGCTGGCCATACAACTCGTCGATCACCAGCGCCACGTCACCGCCGCTCTGGCGCATGATCAGCACGCGCTGGCCTTCCTGTGGCGGCGTACGCTCACCTTCCAGGAAGTTTTTCAGGTCCACCACAGGGAACAGGTTGCCGCGCAGGTTGCCCACGCCCAGCAACCACGGTTGCGCGCCGGGAACCGGCGTGACCGGCGGCATCGGCACGATTTCCACCACTTCGCGGAAGTCCGAGACCAGATGCCGGCTGCCAACGCGGTACCCCACGCCACGCCAGACATCCTGCGAAAAGCTGCGCTCGGGCAGCTGTACCGCGTGCGCCAGACTGCGGCGTTCGTAGGCTTCAAGGATGTCGAATGGAGAACGCATCAACCCACCAGTTTGTTGATCCGCGCGATCAGATCATCCTCGCGCGGCGGCTTGACGATGTAATCGCTGGCGCCTTGACGCATGCCCCAGGCCTTGTCGGTTTCCATACCCTTGGTGCTGACGATCAGCACCGGGATGGCACGCGTGGACTCGTCGCGCGACAGCGCGCGGGTTGCCTGGAAACCGCTCATCCCCGGCAGCACTACGTCCATCAGCACCAGTTGCGGAGCCTGCTCACGGGCAATCTGCAGGCCGTCCTCGGCATTGTCAGCCGACAACACCTCGTGCCCAGCCTTGAGCAACCACTGTGTAAACACCGCCCTGTCGGTCGGTGAGTCCTCGATCAAAAGAATTCGAGCCATTTTGTGCCTTTCCCCCTGGTCAGGCGTTGACGTATGTGCGGATGGCACCTAGTAGTTCGTCGCGGGTAAATGGCTTGGTGAGGTATTGCTCGGAACCGACAATGCGGCCACGGGCTTTATCGAACAGGCCATCCTTGGATGACAGCATGATCACCGGCGTCGACTTGAACAGTTGGTTGCCCTTGATCAGCGCACAGGTCTGATAGCCATCCAACCGCGGCATCATGATGTCGACGAAGATGATCTGCGGTTGCTGGTCGGCGATCTTGGCCAATGCCTCGAAGCCGTCAGTGGCGGTCACCACTTCACAACCTTCACGCTTGAGCAGTGTTTCAGCCGTACGTCGGATCGTCTTCGAATCATCGATGACCATCACCTTCAGCCCTGCGAGTTCCCCACCCGCAGCCATGTTTTCAACCATTTTTGATCCCCGAACGCGCGACCGATACCGAGTGCGATATTGCCGCGAAAGCGCATCTATATCCCAGCCCAGCCGCGAACTGTCAAGCGATGTCCGCAGGACTTGGCTGATCCCCAATGTAATGTGACTCAGTTCTCAATAAAAGCGCAGCACCATTCAGCCTCAGCGTTCCGCTTTCCGCGCTGTGCGGCCCCGCCCTGAACGGCTAACATCGTCGACCAGATCTGCTGGATTCAAGTCATGCCTTTAGACGTCATCGTGGTGATGGACCCCATCGCCGACATCAAGATCGCCAAGGACACCACCTTCGCCATGCTGCTGGAAGCCCAGCGTCGTGGTCACCGGCTGCACTATGTGCGCCCCGGCGGGCTGTCCCTGCACGGTGGCCAGGCCCAGGCCGAGGTTGCCCCGCTGCAGGTACGCGACGACAAGGCCGGCTGGTTCAGCCTGGGCGAGTTCGCCCCGCTGGCATTCGGCCCGGGGCAGATCGTGCTGATGCGCAAGGACCCGCCATTCGATGGCGAGTATCTGTATGACACCCACATCCTCAGCGTCGCCCAGCAGGCCAGCGCCACCGTGGTCAACGACCCGCAGGGGCTGCGTGACTTCAACGAGAAGCTGGCCGCACTGCTGTTCCCGCAGTGCTGCCCGCCGACCCTGGTCAGCCGCAACGCGCGCGAACTCAAGGCCTTCGTGCTTGAACACGGCCAGGCCGTGCTGAAGCCGCTGGACGGCATGGGCGGGCGCTCGATCTTCCGCAGTGGCACCGGCGACCCCAATCTCAACGTGATCCTGGAGACGCTGACCGATGGCGGCCAGCATTTGGCCCTGGCGCAGCGCTTCATCCCCGACATCAGCGCTGGCGACAAGCGCATCCTGCTGATCGATGGTGTACCGGTGGACTATTGCCTGGCGCGCATCCCGCAGGGCGACGAATTCCGCGGCAACCTGGCCGCTGGCGGCCGCGGCGAAGGCCGCCCCTTGAGCGAACGCGACCGCTGGATTGCTGCTCAGGTCGGCCCGGAAATGAAGCGTCGCGGCATGCGTTTCGTTGGCCTGGATGTGATTGGTGACTACCTGACCGAGGTCAACGTCACCAGCCCCACCTGCGTACGTGAGCTCGATGCCCAGTTCGGCCTGAACATCGCCGGCCAGTTGTTTGATGCCATCGAGGCTGGCCTGGTCTGATGTATTCCCAGCCTGACGTATTGCCCGCGGCACCGCGGGTCAGCGAGCAACAACGGCTGACCGCCACCTTGGTGCTGTCGACGCTCGTGCACGGCCTGCTGATCCTCGGAGTGGGCTTTGCAGTCAGCGACAACGCACCGCTGGTACCGACGCTGGATGTGATCTTCAGCCAGACCAGCACGCCGCTGACGCCCAAGCAGGCCGATTTCCTGGCCCAGGCCAACCAGCAGGGCGGCGGCGACCACGACAAGGCCCAGCGCCCACGCGATTCCCAGGCCGGCATCGTGCCGCAGTTGCAGAACGGGCTGGCACCGGTACCGCTACAGGCGCAGAGCGCGGCAGCGCCGCCGCCACCGCAGGCGCGCATCATCACCAGCACCCAGGGCAAGGACCCGGTTGCGATCGCGCAGACCCAGCCGCTGCCGGATCGCCCCGATGCCAACGCGCCGATGAGTGCACGCGAACAACGTGATGCAGCAATGGCGCGGCTGGCGGCCGAGGTACATCTGCGTTCAGAGCAGTACGCCAAGCGCCCCAACCGCAAATTCGTCTCGGCCAGCACCCGTGAGTACGCCTACGCGAACTATCTGCGCGCCTGGGTCGACCGCGCCGAGCGCGTTGGCAACCTGAATTACCCCGACGAAGCGCGCCAGCGCCGGCTTGCCGGCCAGGTGGTGATCACCGTCGGCGTGCGTCGCGACGGCAGCGTAGAGAGCAGCCGCGTCCTGCGCAGCAGCGGCGTGCCCTTGCTGGATGCCACCGCCCTGCGCGTGATCGAGCAGGCACAGCCGTTCCCGGCATTGCCTGAGACCAAGGACGACATTGACATTTTGCAGGTCACCCGCACCTGGATGTTCCTGCCCGGCGGGCAGCTTCACGACGATCGCTGAGCCGGAATTTTGTAGGAGCGGCGTAAGCCGCGAAGCTCGTACATTCCCAGATCGCAATCAGGCCGGTAGTTCAGACAACACCGGCTTCGCGGCTTACGCCGCTCCTACAAAACCCGTCAAGATTCAGCGCTTGGAATCGCGCAACGCCTGCTGTTCGATCAGGGTCAGCGCGACGTTGTCGCGCAGGTAGGCAGGCTGCACCAGCTCAGGAGCGATGGCTTCGCCGCGCAGCATCGCCGGTACCGCGATCTTCAGCACGTCGGCGGCGCTGGGCAGGGCCTGTGCATCCACGCTGCTCAGGCGAGATTGCAGGCGCGTGCTCAACACGCCCTCGCCCGCCGCGAAGCCAGTACCAACACCGGCCCAGGTGCTGCCATCGGCTGGCAGCTGCACGGCATCCGGCGCGACCAACAGCTCACGCTCCTGCAACTGCAGCTCGCCATCGGCATCGCGCAGATAGCGCGCTGCATACAACTCACCCATGCGTGCATCGATGCAGGCCAATACGCGCGGTGCGTCTGCCGGTGCACGCAGTGCCAAGGTCTGCAGGGTCGATACCGGCAGCAAGGGCCGGTCCAATGCCAAGGCAATGCCCTGCGCGATCGCAATTGCCAAACGCACACCTGTGAAAGCACCCGGCCCGCGGCTCAGCGCGATGGCATCCAACTCGCTCCGGGCGACACCGGCTTCAGCCAGCAGCTGCTCGGCCCACGGCAGGCTCAATTCGGCGTGCCGGCGCGGCGCGACTTCAAACCGTTCCAATACCTGCCCATCCACATAGAGGGCGACGGAACAGGCTTCGGTGGCGGTTTCAAAGGCAAGCAGCTTCATGGCATCACATCAGGAAAGGGAAAACGGCGGCGCTTCAGAGTCAGCGTCGGCCGAGGCCGGCGCGCTGGCGGAATCCGCCTCCGGCGCCCATTGTCGCGCAAAGAAGGCCTGCACATCGGCCAGTGCGCGGGTACGGCGGAATGGAGGCAGTGAATCCAGGAAGATCCGGCCGTAGCCGCGCGACAGCAGGCGCGGGTCGCACAGCACCAGCACGCCGCGATCGGTCTCGCTGCGGATCAGCCGGCCAACGCCCTGCTTGAGCGCGATTACCGCCTGCGGCAGCTGCTCATCGCGGAACGGATTGCCGCCCTGGCGGCGGATCGCATCCAGCCGCGCTTCGAACACCGGATCATCAGGAGCAGCGAACGGCAGCTTGTCGATCACCACCACGCTCAGCGCATCACCAACCACATCCACGCCTTCACGGAAGCTGGCCGCGCCCAGCAGCACACCATTGCCCGACTCACGAAAGCGCTGCAGCAGGCTGGCGCGTGGCGCCTCGCCCTGCACGAACAGCGGCCAAGGGCCGTCGCGCAGCGCATCGGCGGCCTCGCGCAGCGCGCGGTGCGAGGCAAACAACAGGAATGCCCTGCCCTGCGACGCTTCCAGCACCGGCCGCAAGGTGGCGATCAAGGCCGCGCCATAACCACGCGCAGCCGGATCGGGCAGCTGCTGCGGCAGATAGCACAGTGCCTGCTGCTGCCAATCGAAGGGACTGGGCTGCACCAACGTATCCGGATCATCCAGGCCCAAGCGCTTGGACAGATGCTCGAAGCCACCATCCACGGTCAAGGTGGCCGAGGTGAACACCCACGCCGCCATCGAGCGCAGTCGGTGCTCGCGCAACGGGCCGGATACGTCCATCGGCGTGCGCTGACAGCGGAAACCGCGCGGGGTCAGCTCGTACCACAGCACATCATTGCCATCATCGACAGGGAACAGCGAATCGTTGGCCGCCGGCGCGACACCATTTTCCGCGGCGACCACAACCTCATCGATATCCCACGCATCGACCGCGCCACTGTCACCGTCATCCAACCAGCGCGACAGACGCGACACACCTTCCAGCGCGCGTGCGTGGCAAGCATCCAGTCCGGGTGAGGCCTCGCGCACAACGCTCAATGCATCGCGCAGCTGCGCCATCGCCGCAGCAACCGCGTCAAAACCCTCAGCCACCGCAGGCACTGCCAGGGCGCGCCAGCGGGTGCCGCGTTGCGGCAGCTTTTCCATCGCCTCGCGCAGTTCGCGCAGTGCCAGCTCAAGCGTCGCCACGGGTTGTTGCAGGGAGGCCTGCGCGCCAGCGACGCTGCGGCATTCGGCCATGCAGTCGCGCGCCAGTTCCTGCCACGGGCGCATGCCGAAGCCTTCACCGAAGAAGTTGGCCGCAAGTTCGGGCAATTGGTGCGCCTCGTCGATGACGAAGGCCTGCGCACCGGGCAGGATTTCGCCGAAGCCTTCCTGCTTCAGCGCCAGGTCGGCGAGCAGCAGGTGATGATTGACCACCACCAGATCCGCCTCCTGTGCCCGCTGCCGAGCCTGCACCACGAAACAGTCGCCCCAGAACGGGCAATCGGTTCCCAGGCAGTTGTCCACCGTCGAGGTGACCATCGGCAGCAAGGGCGAATCGTCGGCCAACCCGTCCAACTCGGCCATATCGCCGTATTGGGTGCGACCGGACCAGGTGAGGATGCGTTGGAACTGCGCTACCTGCTCGGTCGAGGTGAAACGCGGCTCACCGCGTGCCTGATCCAAGCGATAGCGACATAGGTAATTCGCGCGGCCCTTCAGCAGAGCGGATCGATGCCCGACACCCAATGCGGCGCGCACGCGCGGCAGATCACGGTGGTAAAGCTGGTCCTGCAGCGCGCGGGTGCCGGTGGAGACGATGGTCTTCAAACCGGACAGCAAGGCCGGTACCAGATAGGCGTAGGTCTTGCCGGTTCCGGTACCGGCTTCGGCCAGCAGCACATCGCGCTGCTGGAAGGTCTCGGCGATCGCGCCAGTCAAACGCAGCTGCGCGGGACGCGGCACAAAGGCATCGAGCTGACGCGCAAGCGCGCCACCTTCACTGAGTGCTTCGCAGCTGGCGGTGACTAGGGAGGACATGACTCAAGCGCTGGGAATGGTGAATCGAGAATGGAAGTAAGCCGCAATCGGAACCTTGATCGCACCATGGCAATGACGGAGTACATCTTCGCCCGGTAATCAGGCTCACCCACTCCCTATTCCCTATTCCCGGCACAAATCAAAAGCGCTTGATCCCCGGCACCGTGCAGCCTTCAATCTGCGCATGCGCGGAAACGGCATTCTCTTTTTCGGCACGGGCCAGACGCGATTGTTCGATGGTGGCCCAGTGGCGACGGCACAGCGGACCAGTGCGCGAGCCCAGGTCCAGCGCCTTCCTGGCCAAGGTCTCGGCGCGCTGCCAGTCGGCCTGCAACAGCGCCACATCAGCACGCTCCTGCAGGATGCCCGGGTCATCGGTTACCTGCAGCAGTGCTTCGTTCAGAGCTTCCGCCGCGCCGGCCAGATCGGCGGCCTTGCGCTTGACGATCGCGGTCTGGCGCAGATCTTCGACCTGCGCATCGCGCAGTGGCTGTACCGTCAAT
The DNA here is from genome assembly GCF_056759935.1 of Stenotrophomonas sp. STEN035. Classification (NCBI taxonomy): domain Bacteria; kingdom Pseudomonadati; phylum Pseudomonadota; class Gammaproteobacteria; order Lysobacterales; family Lysobacteraceae; genus Stenotrophomonas; species Stenotrophomonas sp. STEN035. The sequence goes on along the minus strand of NZ_JBRRDY010000001.1, from coordinate 30,131 downwards.
TCAGTGTCGTCGACACCGGCGATGGCATCGACCGCAGCCAAACGCTGGGCCGGCGTGGCGTTGTCAACCGCCGCCGGCTTTGCCGCCGGTGGTGCGCTGACGCAGCCTGCAAGTGACAGAGAAGCTGCAGCAGCAAGCAGCGCGTAGCGAATCAAAGACTTGGTATTCATGGGCGGGATTATCGCGCAGGCGTCTGCGCAGCGGGGGCCGCAGCCGGTTCAGGTTCCTTGCGGTCCAGCCCCAACCAACCACGCCAACCGCCGCCGGACTGCTCCTGCGCCCCCTCGGCCCCCTCCTCCAGCGGCACTTCCGCCGGCACTGCACAAGGCACGTACTGCGGCGCGTAGCCAACCACGAACGGGAAGCGGCGCGCGCCCGGGCAGGATTCGTCGGTGGCATTGCTGCCTGCCGCTTCCACGTACTGCCAGTCCAGCCCCTTGTTGTTCACGTGCAGGGCTTTGCTGGGCAGGTTTCGGAATATCCCCGACCACACCCGCATCGCGCCGGAAGCACCAAACAAACCGGTCTGCTCGTTCTGGTCGTTGCCCATCCAGATCACCGCCAGATGATCGCCGGTATAACCGGCATACCAGCTGTCGCGGCCGTCGTTGGAGGTACCGGTCTTGCCAGCGGCCTGCAGCCGCGACAGTCCATCGGCGTTCAAACCGGAGGCAGTACCGCTGGAGACCACTTGTTGCAGGCCGACGCTGATCAGGTTGGCAGCGATCGAGTCGCCTTCCTGTGCCGGTGCCGGGCTCTTGTCATAGCGCTTGAGCAGCTTGCCCTGCGCATCGACCACGCCACGCACCGCATGCAGCGGCTGGATTTCACCACCGGAGGCAAGGAACTGGTACAGCTGGGTCATGCCGTAGGGACTCTGGTCGGTGGAACCGAGAATCACCGCCGGATTGGACTCGGCCTTGAGCCCGGCCAACACATTCATCAGTTGGGTCAGCCGTTCCGGACCAACCTGCATGCCAACGCGCACCGTGGCCTGGTTGTAAGAGCGGGCCAAGGCATCAATCAAGCGCACCGTGCCGTGACTGCGATTGTCGGCATTGCCCGGCGTCCAGTTGCGGCCGCGGCTGAGCTTGACGGTCACCGGTGAGTCATCGACCCAGCTGGCCAGCGAGTAGCGATCCGGCTGCGCCAATGCCAGCAGGTAAACAAAAGGCTTGAGCAGCGAACCAACCTGCCGCTGGGCGTCGATGGCGCGGTTGAAGCCCGGTTCGGACACATCACGGCTGCCGACCACGGCCAGCACGTCACCGTTGTGCACGTCGGTCACCACCAGGCCGGTCTGCAGCTCCGGGCGACGCTTGTTTTCCAGCGCCTTGATGGTGTGCGCCACCGCGCCCTCGGCATAGGCCTGGGCCGATGGCGACATGCCGGTGAAGACATTCAGACCCGCACCCTGCAGCACGCTTTCCGGGTAGTCATTGCCCAACTGGCGACGTACCAGATCGACATAGGCCGGGAAGCGGTTGGCGGCAGCGATACCTGCCGACTTGGATACACCCAGCGGCGCCTTGAGCGCACGCTGATACTCGGCATCGTCAATCAATTTGTTTTCGTGCAGCTTGCCCAGCACGAAGTTGCGGCGGTCCAGCGCGTTCTCCGGGTTGCGCCGCGGGTCGTAGAACGACGGGCCTTTGACCAGGCCGATCAGCAGCGCGATCTGCTCGCTGCTCAGCGAGTTGAGGTCACGGCCAAACCAGAACTCGGCACCGGACGACACCCCATGGATAGCCTGCTTGCCGCGCTGGCCCAGATAAACCTGGTTGAGGTAGGCCTCAAGGATGGTGGACTTGTCGTAGCGCGCTTCCATGATCAGCGCGTACAGCACCTCGTTGAACTTGCGGGTGATAGTCTGTTCCTTGCCGATGCCGAGCAGGCCGCTACGAGCCAACTGCTGGGTCAAGGTGCTGGCGCCCTGCTTGGTCTCACCGCCGGTACGGATGGTCACCCACACAGCGCGCGCGATACCGCTCAAATCGATGCCGTGATGACGAGCGAAGTCCTTGTCCTCCACCGCCTGCAGGCCGGTGACCAGCAGCTCGGGAACTTCAGCCACCCGCACCAGCCGGCGCTCTTCCTGCTTCTGCCCGTACAAGGTGGCGATACGTGCCGGGTCCAGGCGCGCGGCCTTCAGCGCCTTGCGGCTGCTGGCATCGCGCAATGAAGCCACCTGCCCGCCGGAAACCACCACATCCACCTTGCGGGCGGCGACATTGCCATCAACGTCGACATAGCCGCGGCTGGAAATACTGAAGCTGCCGCCCTGCGCCTTATAGGTGCCGGGGCTGTTGCCAGCGCCGTCATCACGGTAGCCGGAGGCCGCCAGCTCGGTCTTCAGCGTATTGGCGTTCATCGCCGTGCCCGGGCTGAGCACCAGCGGCCGCGCATAGACGCGGGTCGGGATCTGCCAACGCAGCTCACCAAAACGCTGGCTGACCTGACTGTTCAGGTACAACGTATAGGGGATCATGAAGCCCAGCCCCAATGCGGCTGCGGCCAATCCCCAGGTGATCAAGCGGCTCCGCCACACAGGGCTGTTGCCGTCGGTATCGTCGTCGAACTGGTCGGAATCGTGGCGTCGTGGCACAGGGATGCGAGAATGTGGTTTGTAATGAGTCTAACGCAGCCGCATCGCCGGGGGCGTTGACTGTCAGTCCCCTGCTTAAGCTGGAGTTCCAAAGGAATGTCGATTTCGCTGGCCGATGCGCGCTACGCCGTCAATCGCATCATCGGTCTGGTCCGTCGGGGCCTGGCCAGCCTGCGCACCCGTGGCTGGCGGGCCACCCTGCACCGGGTTGGCGTGCATACCCGCCGGCAACCGCCCGCTCAGCGTGAACCGCTGTACTTCCCCGCCAGCGCCCCGTTTGCGCCGTTCAGTGTGCCCAGCAGCGAGCGTCCAACGGCCAGCATCGTCATTCCGGTCTACAACCATTGCGCACATACGCTGGCCTGCCTGCGCGCTCTGGCCGCGCATCCGCCCGCCGCCAGCTGCGAGATCCTGGTGATCGACGACGGCAGCAGCGACAGCACCCGCGCCTGGATGCAGCAGATCGATGGTCTGCGCTACCACCTGCGGGCGCACAACGGCGGCTTCATTGCCGCCTGCAACGACGGTTTGCGGCTGAGTCGCGGCGACTACGTGGTGCTGCTCAACAACGACACCATTCCCCAGCCCGGTTGGCTGGATGCACTACTGGAGACCTTCGCCCGCGTGCCCGAAGCCGGCCTGATCGGTGCCCAGCTGCTGTATCCGGATGGTCGCCTGCAGGAATCCGGCGGCGTGGTCTTCGCCGACGGCAGCTGCTGGAGCTACGGCCGCTTTGAATCGGCCGAAGATCCACGCTACAGCGCGCTGCGTGATGCCGACTATTGTTCCGGCGCAGTCTTGGCTATCCCGCGGCTCCTGTTTGAAGAGCTGGGCGGCCTGGACAGCATCTATGCACCTGCCTACTACGAAGACACCGATCTGGCCTTCAAGGTGCGCGCCGCTGGACGCCGCGTACTGGTACAACCTGCCAGCCGCGTCGTGCACGACGAAGGCACCAGCAATGGCACCGACACCAGCACGGGGGTCAAGGCCTACCAGGTCCGCAATCAAGCGGTGTTCGCCAAGGTCTGGCAGGACGCGCTTGCAGCGCAGCCGGCAGTAGGCAGCGTACCGTCGCCTGCCCTGCTGCATCGCCAGCAGCGCCAGATCCTGATCATCGATGAGTGCCTGCCACAGCCCGACCGCGACTCGGCCTCGCTGCGCCAGTTCAACCTGATCCGCATGCTGCTGGCAGAAGGTGCGCATGTGGTGTTCCTGCCCACCCGCGGCGAACCCGCCGGCCCAGCCAGCGAAGCCCTGCAGGCCATGGGCGTCGAAGTCTGGCATGCCCCCTTCCTCGACCGGGTCGGCAGCTGGCTGCGCGACAACGGCAAGCGCTTCGCCGTGGTCATGCTGGTCCGCTACCACGTTGCCAATGAGTGCCTGCCCTTGCTGAAGCAGTTTGCTCCGCAGGCGCGCACGGTTTTTGACACCGTCGACCTGCACTACCTGCGTGAACGCCGCGGCGCCGAACTGGCCCGGGACCAGCGCCTGCTGCGCAGCGCCGAACGCACCCGCGCCAGCGAACTGGCGGTGATGGCGGCCACCGATGTGACCTTGCTGGTCAGCGCTGCCGAAAAAGAACAGCTGGCGACCGACGCACCGCAGGTCCGGGTTGAGCTGATCTCCAACCTGCACGAAGTTGCAGGCGCTGGCAAAAGCTGGGCACAGCGGCATGACCTGGTCTTCGTCGGCGGCTTCCGCCATCCGCCGAATCTGGATGCGATGACCTGGTTCATCGGCGAAGTATTCCCGCTGATCCATGCCCAGCGTCCGGAAATCCAATTCCACTGTATCGGCGCCGACGTGCCCGATAGCATCCATGCGCTGGCCGCCGGCAGCCCCGGCGTACAGGTGCATGGCTATGTGCCGGATGTAGTGCCGTTCATGACCGGCATGCGCGTTGCGGTGGCGCCGCTGCGCTTTGGCGCCGGGGTGAAGGGCAAGGTCAACCTGAGCATGGCCCACGGCCAGCCGGTTGTTGCCACCACCTGTGGCGTGGAAGGCATGCATCTGCATGATGGAAATGACGTATTGGTCGCTGACGGCAGCCAGGCCTTCGCCGCTTCGGTACTGCGTCTGTATGACGACGCCGCGCTATGGCAGCGCCTGTCGGATAACGGCCTGGCCAATATCGCCAGACACTTCTCGATGGATGCGGCGCGTCAGGCCGTACAGCGGGTGTTCTTCACTCCATAAAGCACGCTGCACATTCAACTTCGAAAAACGTAAGCGTGCGCACGCAGATTGCGGCGCACGCTTCACGATCGACCGCGCTCAACTGTCGCGTAATCGACGATGAGTACAGCTACCGCCCTCAGCGATACACCGGATAGCGCCGACATAGCGCCGACACCTGCTCGCGCACCTCGCCGGCCACCTCGTCAAGCCTGCCTGCTTCCAAGCCGTCGAGCACGTCTGCAAGCAGATCGGCCAACTGTTCGCATTCGGTGGTGCCAAAGCCACGCGTGGTCACCGCGGGGGTGCCGATACGCACGCCTGAGGTCACGAATGGCGGACGCGGGTCGTTGGGTACCGAATTCTTGTTGGTGGTAATCCAGGCACGGGCCAGTGCGGCATCCGCTTCCTTGCCGGTGAACGGCTTGCTGGACAGGTCGATCAGCATCAGGTGGTTGTCGGTGCCGCCCGATACGATGCGGTAACCACGCTGCTGCAACACCGCCGCCATCGCCCGTGCATTGGCTATCACCTGTCGCTGGTAGATTTTGAACTCCGGCTGCAACGCTTCCTTGAAGGCGATCGCCTTGGCCGCGATCACATGCATCAGTGGCCCGCCCTGGATGCCCGGAAATACAGCTGAGTCCAGCCGCTTGTTGAAATCCGCATCCTGTCCCTTGCTGAGGATGATGCCACCACGCGGCCCGCGCAGGGTCTTGTGGGTGGTACTGGTCACCACGTGTGCGTGCGGCAGCGGGTCCGGATACTCGCCGGCCGCAACCAGCCCGGCCACATGCGCCATATCCACCCACAACAGTGCACCGACCTTGTCGGCAATTGCGCGCATGCGCGTCCAGTCCTTGTGTCGCGAATATGCCGAGAAGCCACCGATCAGCAGCTTGGGCCGGCTCTCCATTGCGATCCGTTCCATCTCGTCGTAGTCGATCAGGCCGCTGCGCGGGTCAAGCCCGTACGGCACGATGCGGTAGTGACGACCGGAAAAATTGGACGGATTGCCGTGGGTCAGATGTCCGCCCTGCGCCAGGTTCATGCCCATCACCGTGTCACCCGGATTGGCCAGTGCCAGGAACACCGCCGCATTGGCCTGGGCCCCGGCATGTGGCTGCACATTGGCGTAGTCGCAATTGAACAGCTGCTTGACCCGCTCCAACGCCAGCCGCTCGGCCACGTCCACGTTCTCGCAGCCGCTGTAATAGCGCTTGCCGGGGTAGCCCTCGGCATACTTGTTGGTGAACACCGAATCCTGGATGGCCATCACCAGCGGACTGGCATAGTTCTCCGAGGCAATCAGCTCGACGTGATCGTGCTGACGTTGCTGTTCGGCCCGCAACGCCGACGCCAGCTCCGGATCGAAGTCGGCCAGATCGTTGGATGTGTCATACATGGCGATTACTCCTGTGCTTGATGTGTTTCTTGGAATGCGCTGCCGGTTAGTGGCCGCGCCGGCTTGGCAGCGCATCCAGCCACGCGCCAAATACCGCCCGCGCGGCGAGTGGCAAGCTCGGTACCGCGGTCTGTGCCTGCCGACGCAATGCCATCGGGCTGATTCCGGCCTGGGCAAGCTCACAGGCATGTCCGATCAGCCAGTGCTCGATCTGCTGCGGCAGCACCTCCAGATGGCATTGCAGCGCAAGCACATGCTCGCCCACGCTGAACGCTTGGTGCGCGCATAACGCCGTCCCGGCCAGAAGCGTTGCACCCTCTGGAATCTCGAAGCGATCGCCATGCCAATGCAGCACCGGCACCTGCTCCAATCCTGCCAGTGGTGATGCCCTGCCCTGCGCGGTCAGCGTCAACGGCGCGAAACCGATCTCTTTCCGGCCCATGCTCGCAACCTCTGCACCCAGCACGCGTGCGATCAGCTGTGCACCTAGACATATGCCTAGTAGCGGCAACCTGCGGTGCAGCTGCCGTTGAATCAGCGCGAGCTCATCAAGCAAGAATGGATGCTCACGCTCGTCGAACGCAGCTATCGGCCCGCCGAGCACTACCAGCAGGTCAGGTTCTTCCAGGTTGCGCAGATCATCGTCGGGTGCCTCCAGATAACGCACGGTGTAGCCGCGTTCCAGCAACAACGGCTGCAAGGCACCGAGGTCTTCGAAATGCAGATGACGTATCGCCAGAGCGGTCTTCATTGCCCTGTCTCCGCAGCCACGCCATCGTTTGGCCAGTAGTAGCTGTCAGGAAGCGGCCGCGCACCGAAGATCGCTTGACCGACACGCACCACGCTGGCCCCTTCTTCTATCGCGATCTCGAAGTCGCCCGACATGCCCATCGACAGTTCATTCAACGAAGCGCCAACCGCTGTGTCCTGCCGCAATCGATCGCGCAATTCGCGCAACAGCACGAAGCAACGGCGCACGCGCTCGGCCTCGGCCGAGAACAACGCCAAGGTCATCAGGCCACGCACGCGCAGCGCGGGATAGGCGCTCAGTGCCCGCAAGTACGCGGCCACGGTATCCGGCGCCAGTCCGTACTTGCTGGCCTCGCCCGAGGTATTGACCTGCACGTAGACATCCAGCGAACGACCCTCAAGCTGCAGCCGACGTTCCAACGCTTCGGCCAGACGCAGGCTGTCCAGCGCCTGGAACTCGCTGGCGAAGCGCGCCACGAGTTTCGCCTTGTTGGTCTGCAGGTGTCCGATGATCGACCATTGCAGGTCGCCCAGGTCCTGCATGGCCTGCCATTTGCCTGCAGCCTCCTGCACTTTGTTCTCGCCCAGCACGCGGCAGCCGGCGGCATGGGCCAGGCGCAGACTGGCTTCGGGTTTGGTCTTGCTGACTGGCAGCAGACGCACCTGCGCCGGATCACGACCAACGCGCAGGCAGGCAGCATCCATGCGCGCACGCACCGCAGCCAGGTTGTGGCGAAAATCCTCCACCGTCGCGGCCTGCGGATAGCGCCCATGTTGCGCGTGCTGGGTCTGGGTTGATGACGAATCAGCCATTGGCCTGCTCCTGTTTGTTGGCGTTGGCGTTGGCGGGCGCTGGCTGGCTTCGCGGCGACCAGCGTCCATGCAACAGGGCATGCGCCAGCAAACCGATGAGCAGGCCCCAGAACGCGCCACCGATGCCGAGCAAGGTGATGTTGGCGGCTGCCGCCAGGAAGGTGATCAGTGCCGCTTCGCGCGTGCGCGGCTCGGCCAGCGCCGTGGCCAGGCTGCCACCTATCGTGCCCAGCAGCGCCAGCCCGGCCAGGGTGGCAATGAAGGTTGCCGGCAGTGCCATGAACACCGCCGCCAAGGTCACCCCGAACACCCCGACCAGGATGTAGCACATGCCTGCAGCAACCCCGGCAATCCACCGCCGCGAAGGGTCTTCATGCGCTTCGCGGCCGGTCGCGATTGCGGCGGTTATCGCGGCGATATTGAAAGCATGCGAACCGAACGGCGCCATCACCAGGGAACCCAATCCGGTGACCGCCACGATTGGATTGGCGCTGGTCCTGAAACCGTCGTTGCGCAGCACCAGCATGCCGGGCATGTATTGGCCGGTCAGGGTGATCAGGAACAACGGCAGCGCCACGCTGAGCAGCGCGTTGAACGAGAACACAGGCATGGTGAATACCGGCTTGGCCAGCCGCAGCGATACCGCTGACAGATCCAGACGCCCCTGCAGCCACAGGAACGCCAGTCCCAGCAACAGGATGCCGACTATGGCGTAGCGCGCACTGACGCGTTTCAGCAGCAGATAGGCCACGATCAGCAGGCCTGCGAGCAGCGGATCAACGGCAAGCCCGGCAAACGCGCGCGTGCCGAACTGCAGCAGGATGCCGGCCAGCAGGCCGGCGGCCACCCCGGCAGGAATCAGCCGGATCAGCCGATCGAACCAGCCCGACAGGCCCAGCACCACGAAGGCGGCGGCGGAAATCAGGTAGGCAGCAATCGCCTCGTTGTACGGCGTTGTCGCCAACGCCGTCACCAGAAAGGCTGCGGCAGGCGTGGACCAAGCGGTGATGATCGGTTCGCGGCTCAACCAGCTCAACAACAGGCCACTGACACCAACCCCGATCGACAGCGACCACACCCAGGACGCGGTCAGCTCGGGGCTGAGGCCGGCTACCTTGGCCGCTTGGAACACCAGGATGAAGGTGCCGCCGTAGTTGATGATGACCGAGACCAGCCCGGCGACGATGGGATGGATCAGGTCAGCCGGGCGCGTGGCCCGGGAGGAAGCAGCGGCGGACGGCATGGCGAAGTTCAGACTCCTGGTGGCTGGCGTAGGTCGGCGCGGCGGGTCTGTTTTTATAGGCCTAGAATGGCCTGATCGCTCCCACCACTTTCAGTACATAGGCCAGACCAATTGTTCAGGCACGCACAACTTGAATCGGTGAAGGCCTCGGTCGTCGACCCGGCGCAACGCAGCCTGCCACTGCACGTCCGCATCCAGCGCGCGGTACGCCAGCTGATCCTCGACGGCGCCCTGGATGCGAGCAAACCGCTACCGGCCTCGCGGGCCCTTGCTGCCTCGCTGGGCGTATCACGCGACACGGTAGAGGCGGCTTACAGCCAGCTGCATGCCGAGGGCTTCATCGAACGCCGGGTTGGCAGTGGCAGCTTCGTCGCCGAGGGGGCACGCCGCCTGGGCGGACGCGGCACCGCATTGCGCACCAGCGCTACGCAACAACCCTTGCGGCTGAGCCAGCGCGGCGCCGCCATGTACCGCAATGGCGGGGTTCGCGAGTTTCTTGCGCCGCGTGCTTTGGTCCCCGGTGTACCGGAAACCCGCAACTTCCCAATGGCCACCTGGGAGCGACTGCAACGTCAGGTATTGAAGGAATGGGGCAGTGCAGCCCTGCTGCACAGCCCGCCACAAGGCATGGCGCCGCTGCGCAAGGCCATTGCCGACTACGTCAATCTGGAGCGCGGTGCCCACGCCAGCCCGGAACGGGTGCTGGTGGTGACCAGCTCACAGCAGGCCTTGACCCTGTGTGCGAGCGTGCTGCTCGATCCAGGCGAGCGCATCTTCATCGAGGACCCTGCGTATCACGGTGCGCGCAAGGCATTTGATGCCGCCGGCTTGAACTGCGTCCCCATACCGGTGGATGCCGACGGCATGCGCGTGGACCTGCTGCGCGACGCGCGGCAACCCGCGCGGGCAGCGTTCCTGACACCCTCGCACCAGTTCCCCAGCGGCGCGACGCTGGCGCTGGAACGACGACTGCAGATCATCGAATGGGCCAGGCAACAGCAGGCATGGATCATTGAAGACGACTACGACAGCGAGTTCCATTACGCGGGCAGACCGATGGCCTGCGTGCAGGGCTTGGATGCGCATCAGCGCACCATCTACATCGGTACCTTCACCAAGTCGCTGTTTCCCGGCCTGCGCATCGGCTTCATGGTCCTGCCGAGCGAGCTGGTTGCGCCGATGACCATCGCGCGCACCTTGCTGGACGGGCATAGCGCACCAATCCCGCAGCTGACACTGGCGCGTTTCATGGAAGGCGGGCATTTCGGTGCACATGTGCGGGCCATGCGCGCGATCTACTGCGAGCGTCGGGATGTGCTGGCCAAGCTGGTGCGCAGGCATCTGAAGGACTTCGTGGAGCCGCGCGTGCCCGATGGCGGCATGCAAATGCCCTGCGTTTTCATCCGCGATATACCCGAGCAGCAGGCCATCGATGCCGCGCGCCGCGCCGGAATCGATCTGCTTGGGCTGAGTGACCTGCATGCCTGCAGCGAACAAGCGACCGCAGGCTTTCTGATGGGGTTCGCCGCACATGCACCGGGCGAACTTGAGGTGGCGGTAAAGAAGCTTGCACAGGTACTGCGCGTGCTGGTCCGCTGAAGGCCCGAAGCTGGATCAACGAACGCAGCCATGCTGCGCTGGAGCTATACCGGGAAAGCATCAGCCGAGCATGGCTTGGCTCTACCTGGCTTGTTCCGGCCCAGCGCCCGCAAAATCAACGCAGGGCGTTGCGGACCCGCTCGCTGAAGCCAGCAATCTCTGGCGTGGCCGGATCGATCTGCTGTGCCTGCGCCAACGCCTGCTGTGCGAACGCGGTATCGCCACCACCCAGACGCTCACTGCCTACTGCTATCCAGCGCTGTGCCAAGCGCCGTCGCGCCGGTGCCAAAGCCGGGTCGGTGGGCGCCAACGCCTGCCAGGCATCCAGACAGGTACGCGCAGCGCGCAGGCGATTACCGCGCAGATTGTCGTCCAGGCAAGTGCGTGCGGCAGGCAGGATTCTTGCCGCCGCACGCTTGACCCGCGGATCCTGCGGTGCCAACGCCTGCGCCGACTTGAAACGGTCGTAGGCGCTGTTGCCAGGCGGCAACAGCCATTGCTGGCGGGCCTCGGCTTCGTCCAGTTGTTTGAGCAGCGTCTTCAAGCGACGCTCGCGCTCGGTGGCGCTGACCGGCACCTCCATCGATTGCCGGGCCTGTAGTGTGCGCTGCAATACCTGCTCGGCGGCGCCCAGCTCGGCGCTGTCGGGCGCCAGCTCGCGCGCATGCTGCAGGGCGCGCTCGGCTGATTCGAACTGGAAATCCGCCGCCAATCGCAGTGCTTCCTGCACCTGTGCATGGGCAATGCGCTGCAGACCTTGGCGTGCCGCCGAATCCTCACCCGCCGCCAGCACCTGCTGGAATGCATCGGCTGCACGCTGCAGGCGACCACGCGCCAGATCACGCTCGCCCTGCTGGCGTCGTTGCTCCAACGCGGCATTCATCACTGCCTTGACCGCCGGCAGATTGGCGTGACCAGCGTCATAGCGTTCCACCCGCTGCAACAAGGCGGCCGCTGCGGCCAGATCACCGCGGTCTGCAGCGCGGGTTGCCTGGGTCAGCAGGTCGGACAGCACTTCATCGCGCCCTTCCAGTGCCTGCATCTTGTCCGGCTGCAACGACAGCACGCGCTGGTACAACGGCAGCGCAGCGTCCGCCGCATCATCCAGGCGGCCCTGCGCCTGCGCTGCCTCAGCCTGCTGCAACAGTTGTTCGATACCGTCATACCCACGCACCGACTGCTGCAGTTTGGCAGCAAGAGAATCTACATCGGCCGAAGGCGCCTGCAGTTGCCGCGCCAACGCCAGACTGGTGGCGGCTGCTTGGCGATCACCCGCTGCCAACTGCGTGCGCGCCTGCGCCAACGCTGCCTGCGCGGTCTGCGCCAGCGCGGTCTGCACATCGCTGCGGTCCGGGTCCAGCGCTGCCGCAGCCTCGAACAATTCACGCGCACCGCCGCCATCGGCGGCACTCAGATGCCCATCGCGCAGCGCCTGGCGACCGTCATCGAGCAGTTTCTGGATCTTGGTTTCCGGCCACAACCAATCGGCCAGCGGCTGCCGGAACAACGCCAATACAAGTGCCAGGGCGGCCACACCAATGGCGATCGAACGCCAGGCGCGTGGGCTGTTCCAGCCACGCGCCACCCACCAGCGCCCATACAGCCGCAGCTTGTCGCCGAATGTCTCCAATCCCTGTTGGCCGCGCTGACGCCAGTTCTCCATGCGCCAAGCTTACCTATCCCAGCCTTCGTGCATCGTCTACGCCGGGCAAGGCGTCGAGTTTTCCCAGCAGGGTGGACAGCTGGCCGTAGTCACTTACCTTCAAGCGCAGGCGCAATTGCAAGCGACCGCTCTCGCGCACATTGTCGCTGTTGATCTCCAGCACATAGGCATCTTCCTGCGCGATGAGGTTGGTGATGTCCTTCAACAGCCAGCGCCGGTCAACCGCGCGCACCATCACATCGACCTCATAGCCGGTGCCGGTACGTCCCCACTCCACCGGCAGCACCCGCTCCGGATGCGCGGCCGACAAGCGCGCCAGCGACGCGCAATCCATGCGGTGCACGGTGACGCCACGGGTGCGGGTGAGATAGCCGGTGATGGGCTCGCCAGCCACCGGCTGGCAGCAACGTGCCAGCTGCACCAGCAGGTTGCCCACGCCCTGTACGGTGAAATCGGACTTGCCGACGCTGCCGCGGCGTGCGGTCGGCCGTGGCAATGCCGGCGTTGCCGGTTGCGAGGCGGCCTTTTCGGCCTCAAGCAGCGCACGGCTGACCTGGTTGGGGCCGGTATCGCCGAGCGCAACCTGGATGTACAGATCGTCGACGCTGTCGGCGTGGAATTTGCGCGCCGCCACCATCAGGTCCGAATGCTGCAGGCCCAATCGCTTCAGTTCGCGGTCAAGCAGCTCGCGGCCGGCCTGCACATTGCGGGCACGGTCGAGCTTGTGGAACCAGTTACGGACCTTCTCGCGCGAACGCCCGCTGGCCAGGAAGCCATTGGACTGCAGCAACCAGTCACGGCGCGGATCGGCCTCCTTGCCAGTCAGGATCTCGACGCGGTCGCCGCTGCGCAGACGGTAGGTCAGCGGCACGATGCGGCCGTTGATCTTGGCCCCGCGGCAGCGGTGCCCGACCATGGTGTGCACGTGGTAGGCAAAATCCAGCGGGGTGGCGCCGGCCGGCAGGTCCATCACCTCGCCCTTGGGGCTCAGCGCATAGACCCGGTCCTCGATCAGCTCAGCATCCAGCGCGCCGGCCAGATCATCCGCGCTGCCCGGCTCCTGTGCCTGCTCCAGCAGCTGCCGCATCCAGGTGATCTTGCGGTCGAAGGCCTTCTCCGCGCCCTTGCCACCTTCCTTGTACTTCCAGTGCGCAGCCACGCCCAGCTCGGCCTGCGCATGCATCTCGTGAGTACGGATCTGCACTTCGATGGTGCGCCCTTCCGGGCCGATCACCGCGGTGTGCAACGAGCGGTAGTCATTGGCTTTCGGCCTGGCGATGTAGTCATCGAATTCACTGGGAATCGGCGTCCACAGCGCATGCACCACGCCCAGCGCGGCGTAGCAGGCGCCAACGTCATCAACCATCACCCGCACCGCGCGCAGGTCGTACAGCTGCTCGAAGGCCAGCTGCTTCTTCTGCATTTTCCGCCAGATGCTGTAGATGTGCTTGGGTCGGCCGCTGACTTCGCCGCGGATGCCCTGCTCGGCCAGGGCCGCCGACAATTTCTTTTTCACTGCCTCCACATAGCGCTCGCGGGCGATACGGGTTTCGTCGACCTCGCGGGCGATATGGCGATAGGTTTCCGGCTCGAGGAAGCGGAATGCCAGGTCCTCCAGCTCCCACTTCAGCTGCCAGATGCCCAGCCGGTTGGCCAATGGGGCGTGGATGTCGCGGGTCAGCTGGGCCAGCGCGCGGCGCTCTTCGGCTGGCAGCTTGTCGGCCGCACGCATGCAGGCCAATTGCCGCGATAGCAGAATAGGCACCACCCGCAGGTCATGGATGATAGCCAGCAGCAGCCGGCGCAGGCCTTCGCTGTTGCGGCCGGCATCGCGTCCGGCGTGCAGGGCCCACACCTGGTCGGCAGCCTCCTGCCCGTCCAGCAGCCCGGTCACCGCCGTGGCACTTGGCCCCAACGGCAGCTCGGCCGCGCGCGCGCGCAGCCCTGGCAGGTCGAACAGCAGGGCGGCGACGATCACGCTTTCGTCCGCGGACAGCAGCGCCAGCGAATCCAGGGTATCGGCAAGCACCGGCCAGGACAGGCGCGGCGACACATCCATGTCCGCTTGCTGCCAGCAGGCCAGCAAGGCCTGGCGCAGCGGCTCGGACAGGGCACGGGTTGAGGCGCGCTGCAGCAGCGCTTCCAGACCGGGGGTGGGGGAACTGTTCACAGCATTCAATTACGGGCGGATGCCCCTACACTAGCGCCCACCCTCTCTGGGAACAATGTTCATGAAGCTGCCCCGCCTTGCTGTCCTGCTTGCCGCTACCGCTTTGTCGTCGTACCCATTCACCAATGCACACGCCCAGCGCGTGGTGCAGGGGGATCTGCAGCAGCAGATGTCCGCTGCCGAATTCAATGCCGCCGGCTTGAACAAGCTCAGCCCCGAAGAGCTGGTCACGCTCAACAGCTGGCTGCAGGGCAAGGTGGCACAGGCTGCCAGCGTTGCCGTGGAGCAGGCGCGCGAAGAAGGCCGCCAGGAAGTGATCGTCAAGAACCGCGGCTTCTACGACTTCGGTTCCAAGGACCCGATTGAAGCCAGCCTGGCAGGTGAGTTCCGTGGTTTCGGCAAGGGCCGCCAGTACACCCTGGACAACGGCCAGGTCTGGGAACAGACCGATGACACCAGCGTTGGCGGTGTCCGCAAGCAGGACCCGAAGATACGCATCACCCCCGGCCTGATGAACGTTTGGTACCTGCAGATCGACGGGCTCAATACCCGTGCCAAGGTCCGCCGTACCAAGTAACTGCAGCTACCCTGCCCCGGCCGCATCAGCCTGGGCAGGCGTTCCCCATGTTCTTCTTCAGCCTGTGAGCCTGCCTTCGCCATGCGCGTATTCGTTCTGACCCTGCTGTTGCTGCTACTGCCCGCCAGCGCGGCGGCACAGGTATACAAATGCAAAGGCAAATCCGGCGAAACCGTGTATTCCGAGCATCCCTGCGATGCCCGCGCCGAGCCGATGAAGCTGCGCGAAACACCGGTTTCAGCCCCGGCACCGCAACAACCGGCTGTTTCCGAGGGCGAGCACAAAGGCGCAGGCAACGGTGAACCGGCTACAGCGCCAGCCAACAGCGAGGAGCTGGCACGGGCACGCGACGCCGAGCGCAGCTGCATCAGCACCGCCACTGCGTCCATCTATGGCTCTTCCAATGACCGTGTCGGCACCCTGCAGCAGCAGATGGGCATGCTCAACGAACAGCTCGCCGCAGCCCAGGATGCACAACGCAGCAAGGCCTTGCGGGAACGGATGGCAACCTTCCGCCAGGCCATCAGCCGCGAACACGCCAGCGCCCACGCGCAGATGAACACCGCCCGTCGCGCCTGCGTCCAGCAGCACCGCCCGGGTGCGGCCGCCGCGCGCTGAACGCAGCTGCCTTCAGCTGCGCAGTGCTGCCACCCGCTGCGCAAGCTTCTTGGCCGAGATGCCGGAACGGAATCCCAGCTCCTGGGCGAACAGCGACACCCGCAGCTCCTCGATATCCCAGCGCAAGGCTGCCCACTGCGGGCGCTGCGCCAGACCCTGCACACGTGCCTCCTGCAGGGCATCAACGAAGGGCTTGAGCTCCAGCATGCGCGCCTGATCACGTGGTGGATCACGCTTCGCGCGTTCGGCACGCAGGATCATCGCCTTGAGGTAACGCGGGAACTGCGCCAGCGCATCGGCCGGGGTCTCGCGTAGAAACCCGGCATGCACCAAGCCGGCCAACTGCGCCTGCATATCGTCCAGATTGCCGCGTGCCCAACCCATCAACGGTGACTCCAGCTGCGGCTTCAACTCGCCGGTCAGACCAAGGATGCTTTCAGCCAGCTTGAGCCGCTCCATCGCCTCGCCGAACAGACGCTTGCCGGCATCAGCGCAGCGTTGTTGGAAGGCTTCCGGTGTGCGGATCGCCTCCAGCCCATCAGCCAACACCGCGTTCACGGCCGCATCGACCAGATCACCACGCAGCCGTTCCTGCGACTCGATGGACGCATACAACAGGCCGGTCTTCGGCGACACCGGCAGCTGCTTGCGTGCCTGCTTGAGCTTGTCGGCCAAAGCGATCTCCAGCAGGCGGCGTACGCCCTGCGGATGCGCCAATGCGGCTTCATTCCGGTCGGCGAAGATCCGCAGCGCGGCAGCATCGCCGGTATCGACCAGCGCAGGATAGGCCGGTACCCCAGCTTCACCCGGAACCTGCTCGGGAATCGCGGTAGTCGGAAATTCGCGCAGCCCCTCGGCAGCCAGGGCAGCGCCTGCACGTGCAGCAAACGCGCTGCCGGCGCGCTCACCGAAGCGGGCACGCAGCGCCTCCAGGTCACGCGACATGGCGAGTAGCTTCATGCCGTCGTTCTCGCCAGAAGCAGCCGACTTTCCACGTGTTGCAGCACCAGAGCTCACTTCGAACAGGCGCAGATTCATAAGCAGATGCGGGTCCAGTGATTCCACATCGAAGTCCGTCGCAGCGACCATCGCACCCGTGGCCTTGGACAGGAAGCGCGCCAGCTCGCCACGGATGTCGTCAGCCGACGGCTGCGCCCAGGCTTCGGCAAACGCGCGGCCAAAATCGGGCGCCGGCACATAGTTGCGACGCATCGCCTTGGGCAGGCTGCGGATCAAGGCCGAGGCCTTGTCCGCAACGAAGCCGGGGGCAAGCCATGAGAGCCGCGCCGGGTCCAGCGCATTGAGCAAGTGCAACGGCACATCCAGAGTGACACCATCCTCCTCGCTGCCCGGCTCGAAGCGGTAGTGCATCGCCAGCCGCGCATCGCCCAACGGGAAGTACTTCGGGTAACGATCCTGCTCACTGCCCTCGCCCGGCAACAGATCGGTCAGCGACCAGTGCAGGCTGCGGCGTTGTTCCGGCGGCAAGGCCTTCCACCAGCCATCAAGCAGATTGGCCGAATGAATATGCGAAGGCACCCGATCCAGATACCAGCGCGCCTGCCAGTCCTCGTCGGCAACGATGCCAGCGCGGCGCAGCTTGGCTTCCTCTTCGCGCGCCTGCTCCAACAGCTTCATATTGTCGGCGACAAAGCCAGCGCGGGTATTGATCTCGCCGGTCACCAGCGCCTGCCGCACGAAGATGTCGTGCGCTTCGCCGGGATTGATCCTGCCGTAATGCACCGGCTTTTTCGGCGCCAGCACCAGGCCGAAAAGGCTGATCTGCTCGGAGGCCAGCACCTGGCCTTGGGCACGCGACCAATGCGGGTCGAAGTGCTTGCGCGCCAGCAGATGCGGCAACTCTGCAATCACCCAATCCGGCTCGATCGCGGCATTGGTCATGCCCCATACGCGTGCCGTATCCAGCAGCGTGGCACTGAGCACCCATGGCGGTGGCCGCTTGGCCAGGGCCGAACCCGGGAATAGATGGAAACGACGCTGACGCGGTGCCTGGAAGTCGCCCTTCTCGGTGCGATGTCCGATCTGGGTTGGCAGGCCGGCCAGCACTGCACGATGCAGAGTCTGGTAGGCCGCTATGCGTACCTTGTCCGGGATGGAGGAGAAACCGGGGTCGGCATCGGGCTTCCTAGCATTGTTCCCAAGCACGGCAGCAACAGCAGAGGAACCTGGCTCTGACCCCGATTTTTTCCCCTCGCGGGCCAATCGCGCAGCCTTGTGCTGCTCGCCGCGCGTCGCCTTGCGCTTTGCCTCACTGTCGCCACCAGCCGGCATGGCCGGCGGCGCCGACAACAACGCCTTGCCGAAGCTCTCGTCCTCGCCCATGGACCAGCCAAGTTCCTCGCACAGCAGGCGCAGCTGGCGGTGCAGCTCGCGCCATTCACGCATACGCAGGAAACCGAGGAAATGGCGCCCGCACCAGTCGCGCAGCTTGGACTGGGTGAGCTCTTCGTGGGCATCGCGGTAGGCATTCCACAACCGCAGGATGCCGATGAATTCGGAGCGCGCGTCGGCAAACAAGGCATGTGCATTGTCGGCCGCCTCGCGCGCTTCCGGTGGCCGCTCACGCGGGTCCTGGATGCCGAGGAAGGAGGCAATCACCAGCATCTCGCGCAGGCAACCACCCTTGTGCGCGGCCACCAACATGCGTGCCAGCTTCACGTCCACCGGCAAGCGCGACATCTGCCGGCCGATGTCGGTGAGCTTGCGCGCATCGTCGATGGCACCAAGCTCGGCCAGCTGTTGCCAGCCGTCGGCCACCGCGCGCTCGTCCGGTGCTTCCAGGAACGGGAATTCGTCGATCTTGCCCAGGCCCAACTGCAGCATGCGCAGGATCACGCCGGACAACGAGGAACGGCGGATTTCCGGATCGGTGAACTCCGGACGGCTCAGGAAATCCGCCTCCGAGTACAGCCGGTAGCACACGCCCTCGGAAATACGACCGCAGCGGCCCTTGCGCTGGTTGGCGCTGGCCTGGGATACCGGCTCGATATGCAGGCGGTCGAGTTTCTGCCGCGGGCTATAGCGTTTGACGCGGGCATAGCCCGGATCGACCACATAACGGATGCGCGGCACCGTCAGCGAGGTCTCGGCGACGTTGGTGGTCAGCACCACACGTCGTTTCGGGCCGGGGTTGAATACCCGGTCCTGGTCCTTGGCCGACAGGCGCGCATACAGCGGCAGCACTTCGGTTTCACGGTATTTGCGCCGTTCCAATGCCTGGTGGGTGTCGCGGATCTCGCGCTCACCCGGCAGGAAGATCAGCACATCGCCGCGTGCATCGCTGCGGGTAATTTCATCGACGGCAGCGACAATGGCCGAGACCGGGTCCATCGCGGAATCGCTATCAGCCTCGGTGCGCTTGCCACGCGCAGGTGCGGCTGCGCTGTCGGCGCTCTGGCCCATTTCCTCCAATGGCCGATAGCGCACCTCCACCGGATAGGTACGGCCTTCAACATTGACCACCGGCGCATTGTCGAAGTGGCGCGAGAAACGCTCGGTATCGATGGTGGCCGAGGTCACGATCAACTTCAGGTCCGGACGCTTGCGCAGCAGCTGCTTCAGATAGCCCAGCAAGAAGTCGATATTGAGGCTGCGCTCGTGCGCCTCGTCGATGATCAAGGTGTCGTAGCGCGACAGCCACCGATCCGAGGCGATCTCGGCAAGCAGGATACCGTCGGTCATGAACTTGATGCGGCTGTCCTCACCGACCTTGTCGGTGAAGCGCACCTGGTAGCCAACCACCGTGCCCAGCTCGGTCTGCAACTCCTCGGCCACGCGCGCGGCCACCGCGCGGGCGGCAATGCGCCGTGGCTGGGTGCAGCCGATCATCCCGGCCTCGCCGCGCCCGGCCGCCAGGCACAGTTTGGGCAGCTGGGTGGTCTTGCCGGAGCCGGTTTCGCCAGCGATGACCACCACCTGGTGAGCCCGGATCAGGCCGCTGATCTGCTCGGCCTCACGCGCGATTGGCAGGGCTTCGTCCATAGTGATGGCAATCGGCCGCGCGGCGCGCTGCTGGCGCTGCGCATGCGAGCGCTGCAGCTGCTGCTGGAAGGCCTGCTCGGCCGTGGCGTCCGCGGGTTTGCCCTGCCAGCGTGACAGCAGCCCCAACAGGCGCCCACGGTCACGGCTCATCGCCCCGTCAATGGCAGGGCGGGCGGCGCGCAGGCGCGCGGACAGGTCTTTTTCGATAGTGCTCATCAATCGTTCAACGTCAAAACTTGAAATACAGGTATGGTGCCCAGAGCGCTATTGTGAAGCCATTCAACCCGCCAAGGAGAAAAGCGTCATGGCCAAGGCCAAGAACAGCAGCAAACCAGAAGCCGGCAAGAAGAAGCAGGCCGCAGCAGCAGCCGTCACCAAGACGGAAATTGGAAAGAAGAAGCTCGCAGCCGCCGCCCCCTCGGCACCTGCTGTAGATATCGGGATCAAGGACGCAGATCGCAAGAAGGTGGCCGACGGCCTTTCACACTTCCTTGCCGATTCCTACACGCTGTACCTGAAGACCCACAATTTCCATTGGAACGTCACCGGGTCGATGTTCAACTCGCTGCACAACATGTTCATGGACCAGTACACCGAGCAGTGGAACGCCCTGGACGAGATCGCCGAGCGCATCCGCGCGCTGGGCTTCAACGCGCCGGGTTCCTACCGCGAATTCGCCGCACTGACCTCGATTGCCGAGGAGCCGGGCCTGAATGACAGCGCTGACTGGCGCGAGATGGTGCGTCAGCTGGTGGTCGGCAATGAAGCGGTCTGCCGTACCGCTCGCAAGGTGCTGGACCAGGCCGATGATGCCGACGACGCCCCCAGCGAGGACCTGCTGACGCAGCGTCTGCAGATCCACGAGAAATATGCGTGGATGCTTAGGTCTCTACTTCAGTAACGGGTTCGGCGCACTACCTGTAGTGCCGAGCCATGCTCGGCAGGGGCTTTATCGGAAAGGCCTCAGCCGAGCATGGTTCGGCTCTACAGGGCTTTACCGGGAAGGCCTCAGCCGAGCATGGTTCGGCTCTACAGGGCTGTACCGGGAAGGCCTCAGCCGAGCATGGCTCGGCTCTACAGGGCTGTACCGGGAAGGCCCCTGCCGAGCATGGCTCGGCACTACAGGGGTTTTGGCGCAACCCTGAAATGGCCGCGACGGCGCGGCTGACGCTGTATCGGTCATTCGGCTCGGGCCGCCAGCGGGTAAACTAGCGCAATGCCCCAGAGTCCCGCGCAACAACTGCTTTCCAGCGTTTTCGGTTACGACAGTTTCCGCGGCGATCAGCAGGCCATCGTCGAGCACGTCGCCAATGGCAACGATGCCTTGGTATTGATGCCGACCGGTGGCGGCAAATCCCTGTGCTACCAGATCCCGGCGCTGCTGCGCGACGGCTGCGGGATTGTCATCTCGCCGCTGATCGCCTTGATGCAGGACCAGGTGGAGGCGCTGCACCAGGTTGGTGTCCGCGCCGAGTTCCTCAACTCTACGCTGGATGCCGAAACCGCCGCACGGGTCGAGCGCGAGCTGCTGGCCGGTGAGCTCAAGCTGCTCTACGTCGCCCCCGAGCGCCTGCTGACCGGTCGCTTCCTGTCGCTGCTGAGCCGCGCGCACATCTCGCTGTTCGCCATCGATGAGGCCCACTGCGTCTCGCAATGGGGGCACGACTTCCGCCCCGAATACCGGCAGCTGACGGTGCTGCACGAGCGCTGGCCGCAGGTGCCGCGGATCGCCCTGACCGCCACCGCCGATCCGCCTACCCAGCGCGAGATCGCCGAGCGCCTGGACCTGTCCAGCGCCCAGCATTTCGTCAGTTCCTTCGACCGCCCCAACATCCGCTACACGGTGGTGCAGAAGGACAACGCCAAGCGCCAGTTGCTGGGCTTCCTGCGCAATCACCGCGATGAGGCCGGCATCGTCTATTGCATGTCGCGACGCAAGGTCGAGGAGACCGCGCAGTTCCTGTGTGGCGAAGGCATGCAGGCGCTGCCCTATCACGCCGGTATGCCAGCCGAGGTACGTGCCGCCAACCAGCGTCGTTTCCTGCGCGAGGACGGCATCGTGATGTGCGCCACCATTGCCTTCGGCATGGGCATCGACAAACCGGACGTGCGCTTTGTCGCGCATACCGACCTGCCCAAGTCGATGGAAGGCTATTACCAGGAAACCGGCCGTGCAGGCCGCGATGGCGAGGCTGCCGAAGCCTGGCTGTGCTACGGCCTGGGCGACGTGGTGCTGCTCAAGCAGATGATCGAGCAGTCCGAAGCCGGCGAAGAACGCAAGCAGCTGGAGCGCGCCAAGCTCGACCATCTGCTCGGATACTGCGAATCGATGCAGTGCCGCCGGCAGGTGCTGCTGGCCGGCTTCGGCGAAACCTATCCCAAGCCCTGCGGCAACTGCGACAACTGCCTCACCCCACCCGCGGCCTGGGACGCCACCATTCCGGCGCAGAAGGCGCTGAGTTGCGTCTACCGCAGCGGCCAGCGTTTTGGCGTCGGCCACTTGATCGACATCCTGCGCGGCAGCGACAACGAGCGCATCCGCCAGCTCGGCCACGACAAGCTCAGTACCTATGCCATCGGCAATGATCTGGATGCGCGCGCCTGGCGCGGCGTGTTCCGCCAACTGGTTGCCGCCAGCCTGCTGGAAGTTGACCCGGAAAGCCACGGCGGCCTGCGCCTGACCGATGCCAGCCGCGATGTACTCACCGGCCGCCGGCAGATGATGATGCGTCGCGATGCTGCACCCACCCGCGAGCGCGAGCGTGGCGGCCCACGCACCGGCCTGCCGGTGCAAGCTGGCGATCTATCGCTGTTCCAGGCCTTGCGCGGCTTGCGTGCGGAACTGGCACGCGAACAGAACGTGCCTGCATTCGTGATCTTCCACGACAGCACCTTGCGCAACATCGCCGAGCAGCGCCCGACCAGCGTCGACGCACTCGGCAAGGTGGGCGGTATTGGTGGCAGCAAGCTGGCTCGCTATGGCCAGCGACTGGTCGAGATCGTGCGTGAACAAGGTTGACGCGCAGCACCCGGCTACCCTGCCCTTTTGGCGGCGGCTAACGCCCGCCTAGATTTTGCTCAGCCAGCAGCAGCAGTCCGTCCAGCTTGCGCCGATCCGGCGAGCCGGCAACCTGCAGCCGCCCTATCAGCAGCAGCACGCGCTGCAACTCTTCCTTGGCCAGCCGCGCGTGCCCCAACTGCAGCAAGGATTCGGCCAGCGCCAGACTCGTCTCGACAACAGCGGCACTATCTTTGCCCTGATTGCTACCAGCAAACTCCACCGCGGTCCTGCGCAAAGCGAGCGCTTGCTCGCCCTCGCCCTGCCGCATCGCCAGATCGGCACGGATACCCAGCAGCCGCAACTGCAGCTCCTCCGCTATCGGTGAATTCATTCGCTCCAGCAATTGCCGCGCCTGTGCCAGCTGACCGCTGCGCACATGCCAGTCAATCCAGTTCAAATGGGCCTGCACGCGGCCGGGCGCATCGGCCGGTAAACTCTGGCTCAAGCCCTTGTCAGCGTGCTCCAGCATCACCCGGGCCTCGCTCATCCGCCCATCCCGCATCAGCAGACGCGCCAATTCACTTTCAGCGCGCAGGCTGGTGGGTGAGTCCCCGCCAAGTTTCTGCTTGCGGATCATCCAGGACTGCCGATACAGCGCTTCGGCCGCGGCCAGCTCGCCACGCAGCTCTTTCAACGAGCCGTAGTTGAACAGGCCCATCGAGTACTCGACCGAGTCCTGTCCATCCAGGCGTGCGCTCAAGGCATTCCGCTTCTGGTAATGCAGTTCGGCGGCCGCATAATCACCGGAATCCCGATACAGGTCCGCCAATCCATCGTATTGCACGCGGACAAAGCTGCTCTCCGCGCCGTACAGCTCCAGCGCATACTGCATACCGGTTTGCAGTAGTGGCAACGCCTGTTCGTACTTGCCTTGCTCGCGGAGTATCTGCGCCAACCGCGTTTCAGCAGCCAACGCCAGGCTGGTGCGGCGGCCATGCAGATTGTCCAGCATCCGCCGGAACTCATGCTCTGCCGATTGCTGCCGTCCCCAGCGTAGGAACAGCAAACCTTTGTTGTACGACAACTCACTGATCTCGGTGCTGACGTCCACGTCCTTCACATCCTGATACAGCGACGTCGCACTATTGAAGGCCGCCTCACCCAGATCAAAATGCTGCTGATTCACCAAGGCCAGTCCCTTGGCGCTGTACAGACGCGCCTGCACCAACGCTGGTGACTTGCCTCCAATCAGATCCAGGCCCTGCACCGCCAACTGCAGACCGCGCGCGCCATCGCCATCAAGGGTCTTCTGCACGGACAGGTCCGCCAGCACATTCGCAGCATCCAGTGGGCGCGCGACGCGCGGATCCATGAAACCGCCGTAGGCTTGCTGCAACAGAGTGTCGGCCTGATGCGAAGCACCTGCGTTCTGATAGGCAACGCCGAGTACTGCACGCATCCGTGCCAACTGCGCAGGAGCATCAGCCAGATCACGCGCGACCTGCAACGTGGCCTTGTCCAGCAGCTGCCGCGAACTCAACTCCTCGGCACCGCGCTCGGTGCGTAGAAACGGATCAGCGGTTTCAAACATGCCAACCATGAAATTGCTGATCTGCTGCGCCACCACTGCTTCCTCCTGCGCCTGCCGCCGGGTCTCCCACAAACCGAACACGAACACCGCAAGCAGCGCACTCACACCGACACCGATCGCCGTGCCCTGCCAGTTCCGACGCAGTGCTTTTCCGAGGTGGTACAAGCGGCCACCGTTGCGCGCAAGTACCGGCTGCATCTCCTGATAGCGGCGCAGGTCAGCCATCAAGGCTTCAACCGAGCGATAACGCAGGGCGATGTCAGTGGCGCAGGCACGTGCGACGATGGCATCCAGATCGCCACGCAGGCGTCGCCGCCAGGGCAGATCAGCTGGTGTATTGGCACTGGGCGCAATCAATACCTCGCCGGTGTTCTGCGCCTCGCGCATCGATGGTTGCGTGGACAGCAACTCCAGCAACATCACGCCAAGACTGTAGACATCGCTGGCCGCACCGACGGCATGCCCGGCAATCAACTCCGGGCTGGCGTAGCCCGGTGTGCAGTACCCGGAGTCGCGTTTGTCACGCGCCTCGTTGAGCAGCCGCGCCAGACCAAAGTCCAATAGCACCGGCTGGCCGTTGGCCTGCACCAGCACGTTGGGAGGCTTGAGATCGCAATGCAACACCAGCTGTTCGTGTGCCGACTGCACGATGCTGCAGATTTCCAGGAACAGCGTAAGCCGTTGCTGCAGGCCCAGCGCCTGCTCGACGCACCAACAATCCAGCGGCACGCCGTCGATGTACTCCATCACCAGATAGGGATGCCCATCCGGCGTAGTACCGCCATCGTAAAGACGCGCAACATTGGGCATCTGCAGGCCAGCCAGCACCTGCCGCTCCGCACCAAGCAGCTCCACCTCGGTGGCGCCCGGCATGCCATGCAACAATTTGATGGCAACCGTGCGCTGGTAAAGACCGTCGGCGCGCTCAGCTTTGAACACCGTGCCCATGCCGCCATGTGCGATGCGCTCGGTCAGCCGCCATGGCCCTAGCCGCTCTCCCACACCCAGTTCCGGCGCCAACGCGCGCGCCAATGCAGTGTCCAGGCGATTGCTGACCCGGCTCAGACCCACGGTCTGCGAGCGCAGCAACTGCAGCACTTCATCGCGGATCGCTGAATCGTCGCTGCCCGCAACGAGTGCTTGCTGCCATTGCTCGCGCGGCAGCTCGCAGATGGCGTCAAACAGTTCACGAACCTGCCGCCAACGCTCGCTCCCCATTACCGCGCCCCCGTCATCGCAGCTCAGCGCAGCTGCCGGTTCAACCAGGCCCGCGCAAAGCGCAGGTCGCGGTCAACCGTGGGCGCGGACACATCCAGCACCAGCGCGATCTCGTCGCGGCTCATACCGCCGAAGTAGGTCAATTCAATGGTGCTCGCCGCGCGCGGCTCAAGTTCGGCCAGTTGATTCAATGCCTGGTGCAGGGCCAGCACGTCGTAACCGACAGCCGCATCGTCCGGCACCTGGTCAGCGTGGGACAGCGTCAACTGCTCGGCATTGCCACCACGCTTGTCTGCTGCCCGCGCGCGCAGATGATCGACCAGCACCGAGCGCATCTTCAGCGCGGCGATGGCAACGAAGTGGGCGCGGTCCTTGTAGTCCGCATCGGTACCAAGCAGGCGCATCAGCGATTCATTGACCAGCGCAGCCGGCTGCAAGGTGCCGCCGGTCTGCTGCGACAAGCGGTTGCGGGCAATCAGCATCAAATCCGAGTACAACGCTTCGAACAGATGCTCGCGCGCATCCATGTCGCCTTGTTGCCATCGGTGCAGTAATTGCGTGATCTGCTTGCTCAACCCTGTCCCCAGTGCATGGACGCCCATCAGGGCAACCAACGATCCACCCTGCATATTAGGACCAGACCCAGCGACTTCCAACCACAGCGGCTAGCACTGTTGCTTCGTGCTGCGCGCCGGGCGCCTCGCACGTCCTCCATATCGCCCGCAAACGGCGAACACGGTCACAAGCCACACGTGCTGCCGGAATGTTCGCCTGCCTTTCGGCGGTGATCCATTGCGGTCACAACGAAGCCGCACGCCAGACTCCGCAAACCTGACTGAGCGTTGACAAAGCCTCGGCAGAGACGGAATCTGCGTCACTTCGCGCCTATCAAGCGCTCAATCGGCAGGTTCTATGCAGCAGGGTGTTATGCAGGGCATGTGGGGACGAGGCGTATTGATCTGCGCGCTGTTGGCGACAGGGGCCCAAGCAGAAGTCGCGCAGGCACAGTCCTTTGTTCCGGGCGCACACAAGGGGCCTCGGCATGGAGCTCAGAACGAAGTTGCGGTGCTCGGCACTGCACATCTGGCAAGTCTGCCAAAAACCTTTGATCCATCGACGCTCACCCCACTGATCGACCGCCTGGCAGCGTGGCAACCGCAGGCAATCGCCGTAGAGACAGTCTCGGGACAGCAGTGCGACATGTTGCGCCGCTACCCTGCCCGTTACGCGCTGACGGTGAACGATTACTGCCCCGACCTGTCAGCGGCTGCAAAAGCGACCGGACTGGACGTGGCCGCGGCGACAGCGGCCGCTGAGGCAATGCTGGCGAACTGGCCGGCGCAACCGACAGCCACCCAGCGTCGCGAACTGGCAGCCACGTTCCTGGCCGCCGGAGAGCACGATTCCGCTCTTGTCCAGTGGCTGCACCTGCCTGCACCAGAGCGGCGTGCGGAAGGCAGCTTGAACCAGGAGTTGCTGGAGGCGCTGGAAGCACTGCGCAGCAGTCGCAATGAAAACACGCTGATCGCTGCACAGCTGGCGGTGCGGCTGGGCCATCAACGGCTCTGGCCGATGGACGATCACAGTGCCGACCGCTATGGCCCGGACCCCAAGGCCTACGTGAAGGCCATCCGCAAGGCGTGGGACAACCCTGCCAGCAAGCAACGTGCGGCGCTGTACAGCAGCCTGGAATCCCAACTAGACACACCCGAGAACGCGCTGGCGATGTATCGGCGCGACAACGGCCCGGACGTCGCCCCGGCGGCCTTCGAAGGCGACTACGGTGCCGCATTGGAAGAACCCTCCCCGCAGGGTTACGGACGCATGTATGTCACGTCCTGGGAAACCCGCAACCTGCGCATGGCCGCCAATATCCGCGACCTGATGGGGCCAAGCCCGGGCATGCGCACCCTGGTGCTGGTTGGCGCCTCGCACAAGGCGTATCTGGATGCCTATCTCGAGCAGATGCACGATGTGCGCATCATCGATGTCCAGCAGGCCTTGCTGAAGTAGCGCACAAAGGCCGCGGATAGAGCCACGGCTCTGCCATCACGCACCCCGGGTAAGCGCATCGCCCCCGGGAGAAAGGATCAAGGCGAGGGCGTGCGGCAGTGCGCCGTACTTGCCCGGGCTACGCTCGACGTGCCAGTCCAGGCCGCTTACACGGAGACTGATGCTTCGTGAGGCAACAAAAAAGGCTCCGGATCGCTCCGAAGCCTTGGCAATGCTGGTGGGCCGTGAAGGATTCGAACCTTCGACCAAAAGATTAAAAGTCTTCTGCTCTACCGACTGAGCTAACGGCCCAAACAAAGACCCGGCCGTAGCCGGGGCGCGTATTCTAACGCAATAAACGCAAAAACAAAATCACACGTAATGGGTTGGGTCAGCCATGCCGGCAGCAGTGAAGCCATCAGCACGCAACTGGCAGGCATCGCAGTGGCCACAGGCCTTTCCGTCCATATCGGCCTGGTAACAGGACACAGTCAGACCAAAGTCCACGCCCAGGCGCTGCCCTTCCAATGCGATCTGCGCCTTGCTCAGGTACTGCAATGGCGCGTGCACGCGGATGCCTGCACCTTCCAC
The DNA here is from genome assembly GCF_056759935.1 of Stenotrophomonas sp. STEN035. Lineage (NCBI taxonomy): Bacteria > Pseudomonadati > Pseudomonadota > Gammaproteobacteria > Lysobacterales > Lysobacteraceae > Stenotrophomonas > Stenotrophomonas sp. STEN035. The sequence goes on along the minus strand of NZ_JBRRDY010000001.1, from coordinate 2,115 downwards.
GCCGGCCTTGGTGGCCAGATTGGCCAATGCCTGGAAGGCGGCGATGAATTCCGGGCGGCAGTCCGGGTAGCCGGAGTAATCCACCGCATTGACGCCGCAGAAGATGTCGTTGGCACCGAGCACTTCGGCCCAGCCCAGCGCCAGTGACAGCATGATGGTGTTGCGGGCTGGCACATAGGTGACCGGAATGCCGCCACCTTCGCCTGCCTCGGGCACGTTGATGTCATCGGTCAGGGCCGAGCCGCCGATACTGCGCAGGTCGACCGCGACCACTTTGTGTCCGGCTACGCCGAGCGCAGCGGCCACGCGTGCGGCGGCCTCCAGCTCGGAGGTGTGGCGCTGGCCATAGCGCACGCTCATTGCATGCACTTCGAAGCCCTGTTCCTGGGCGATGGCGACGACGGCGGCTGAGTCCATGCCGCCGGAAAGAAGCACGACTGCTTTCTTCTTCATTGTGTTGATCCGGTTGGGGGAGGAAAGCCAGCACGCTGTCCCGCGCCGGGGTAAACACTTGACGGGTGCAACGCCGGCTCAATAGCCCGGGGCGTCGTCCCACAACAACTTGTGCAACTGCATCTGGAAGCGCACCGGCAGACGATCGGCGACGATCCAGTCGGCCAGTTCGCGCGGACTGACCTGCGACTTGCTAGGCGAGAACAACACCATGCAGCGCTCCGGCAGGCGGTGCTCGCTGAGCATGGCCTTGGCCCACTCGTAATCACCACGACTGCAGATCACGAACTTCAACTGGTCACGGGCGGTGAGCAGCGGAATGTTCTCCAGCCGGTTGCGCGCCATTTCCGCCGAATCCGGCGTCTTCAGGTCGACCACGCGTGATACGCGCGGATCGACCTCGGCGATGTCCAGCGCGCCGGAGGTCTCCAGCGACACGTCCAAACCGGCTTCGCAGAGCTTGTGCAGCAGGATCAGGCAGCGCTTCTGCGCCAGCGGCTCTCCGCCGGTGACGCAGACGTGGCGCACGCCCTGCTTGAGCACTTCGGCGACGATATCGTCGATATCCCACCAGTCGCCGCCATGGAAAGCGTAGGCGGTATCGCAGTACTGGCAACGCAGCGGGCAGCCGGTCAGGCGCACGAACACGGTCGGCCAGCCGACGCTATCGGCCTCGCCTTGCAGGGACAGGAAAATTTCGGTGATCTTCAGTCGCGGCAATGGCGACTGCACGATCTCGCTGGGAACAGCGGCGCTGGGAGAGTTCATAGTCATCAGCCGCACCATCGGTGCGGCACCACATCAACGCAGTTGCTGGCCGAGCCGGATCGACTGCAGTCGGTCCTGGGCGGTACGGGCCGCATCACTGCCGGGAAAACGGGAAATTACCTGTTCCAGGGTTTGTTGCGCCTGGGCGTTGTTGCCTTCACCAAACTGCGACAGGCCAAGCTTCAGCAAACCGCCGGCGGCCTTGTCGTGGGTGGGATAGCGGGCAACCAGATCACTGAACTGTGCCTCGGCCATCTTGAAGTTACGCGTTGCGTAAAAGCTCTCACCCAACCAATACAAGGCATTGGGGGTGTAAGCAGCATTCGGGTACAGCTCAAGGAAGCTCTGGAACAACTGCGCCGAGTCGGCGTAGTTGCCGGCCTTCAACGCATCGAACGCGACATTGTAGGCAGCACGCTCATCACCGGCCGAAGCCAGCGTACCGGCGTCACCACGTACTGTCGGCGGGCGTTCGGCAGCAGCCGCTGCCGGCTTTGTGGCCGCAGCGGCGGGCGTCACCGCGCCAGTGGTTGGAGCTGCCGGAGCGCCAGCACCGCCTTCAAGGCGATTGAGGCGACCGTCCAGGTCCAGATACTGATCGCGACTGCGCTGTTTCAGCTGTTCGTTCTCGTGCTGAAGCTGCTCGATCGTGCTCTGCAACGCCTGCATCTCAGTGCGCAGCTGCTGCAGCTGATTGAGCATATCGGTATTGGCCTGACTGTTGTTGACCTGCGTTTCCAGCACGCCAACACGGTCAGCCAAACTTGCACGCTGTGCATACGCGGGCGCGGGCGCCCCCCGGGCGGGCCCGGCCCCCCCCCAAAGGTTGTGGGGGGTGGGCCCCCGGTTGGGGGCGGGGGTGGAGCATTGGCCCCGGCGGGTGTTGGGCCCCCC